>DASPOP010000068.1:0-5400 GCA_035625955.1 Steroidobacteraceae bacterium
ACTGGTTCTCCACCGTGCGGTACGGCGCGGCGGGCACCGGATTGGGATCGTTGAGCACCACCCGCTTGGGTCCCAGCGCCCCCATGTGCAGCCACAGCGAGGAGGACCCCGGTCCGCCGTTGAACGCGAAGGTGACGGGCCGCAGCTCGCCCTCCTTGCCGCCCTTACGTGTGTAGGCCACGTAGCCCAGGCTCGCGATCGGCTTGTCCTCGTCGTCGCGCACGATGAGAGTGCCCGCGGTGGCCGTGTAGTCGAAGGATTTGCCCGCCGCGCTGAAGTGATGCTCGGTGACCGAGCTCGCCGCCACCGGCAGCCTCTTCCACTCGTCCTTCAGGTCGCCCTTGACGTCGATATGGCAGAGCCGCATGAGCGAAGCCGCATCGCTCGCGGCTTCCGCCTGCGGCTCGGCGGCCTTGCCGCCCGCCTTGTCGGCCGCGGCTCTGGCGTCCTGCGCCTGCGCCGCACCCCACGTTCCGATCAGGGCCAGCAGGCCCAACACGGCAGTCTTCATGTGTCGTCATCCCCTTCTTATTGGTCGCGGGCTTATACCACGGCAGCCGCTGCGCCGCCGAGGCGGCCCGCCGCGCGCTTAGTCTCGCTTCGCCGGAGACCGCGGGTAAGATCGCGGCCATGCCCGACGCCGCGCAGCCGCGCTCGATCCGCTCGTTCGTCACGCGTGCCGGTCGCATTACTCCGGCGCAGCAGCGTGCGCTCGAGGCGCTGTGGCCGAAGTACGGGGTCGAGTACCGGAGCGAGCCGCTCGCGCTCCACCGGCTCTTCGGCCGCGATGCTCCGTGTACGCTCGAGATCGGCTTCGGCAACGGCGAGAACCTCGCCGCGCTCGCGCGTGCGCATCCCGAGCGCGACTACCTCGGCGTCGAGGTGCATCGACCCGGCGTCGGCCGCCTGCTGCTGGCGCTCGAGCGGGAGCGCTTGAGCAACGTCCGCGTGATCTGCCACGATGCGGTCGAGGTGCTCGAGCGGCAGATCGCGCCGGGGAGCCTCGCTGAAATCCTGATCCTCTTTCCGGACCCCTGGCCCAAGAAGCGCCATCACAAGCGGCGGCTCATTCAGGGGCCCTTCGTGGCGCTCATCGAGCGGGCGCTGGCCGCAGGCGGCGTGCTGAAGCTCGCGACCGACTGGCAGCCGTACGCGCTCGAGATGCTGGCGCACTTGAGCGCAGTGCCGGGCTTGCGCAATCTCGCCGCGGGTGGCGGCTTCGCCGCCCGCCCCGCCGAGCGGGCACCGACCCGCTTCGAGCTGCGCGGCACCCGGCTCGGACACGAGGTGTGGGATCTTGCCTTCGCCCGCGGCCCCTGAGCCGCAGACTCAGCTGGCGGCGAAGGCCTGCCGCAAGCCGTCGAGCACAAACTGCACCGCCAGCGCGCCGAGGATCACCCCCAGGATGCGGCTTGCGACGTTGGCGCCGGTGACGCCGATCACGCGCATGAGGGGCTCGGCGACCCACAGGAGCGCCAGGACGATCGCCAGCACGAGCGCGGCAGCGGCGATGAATCCCGCGAACAGCCCCGCCTGGCCCGGCAGCTGGATGCGCCCGAACCACAGCAGGATGGTGGTGAGCGCCCCGGGACCGGCGATGAAGGGAAACGCCAGCGGGAACACGGAGATATCGGCACGGCGGCGGCTCTCGGCCGCCTCATCGCTCGAGGTGCGGGTGCCTGATTCGCGCGCGAACACCATCTCCAGCGCCAGCAGAAACAAGAGCAAGCCGCCGAATATGCGAAACGCCTCGAGGCTGATGCCCATGAGTTGCAGAAACGCCGCACCCCCGAGCGCAAAGACCAGCAGGATCGCCGCCGAGATCGTCACGGCCTTCAGCGCCATGCGGCGCTTGTAGGACGTGCTGGCCCCGGCCGTGAGTCCGGTGAACAGCGGAATCAGCGAGACCGGGTCGACTACCACGAAGAAGACGACGAAGAATTTCAGCGACTGCTCGAACATTGATGCTCTGCGGCTTGAAAGCGTCGAGGACGAGGCGCAACATGAATTTCGTCGGGCACCCCTGATTCGGAAGTGTTCGCCAGGGCCCTCGAGGCAGCCAGCATAACAGCTGCGCCAAGTGGGTCCCGGGAGGTTGCGACGATGACGGCCCCTCACCCTGGCATCGGCGAGTGGTATCGCCTGAACGGCGGCCAGCTGTTCGAAGTCGTCGCCGTCGATGATGACGACGGCACCATCGAGATTCAGTACTTCGACGGCACCGTCGAGGAGATGGATGTCGAGGACTGGGAATCCCAGTGGGACGATGGCGGCCTGGAAGCGGCCCAGGCGCCCGAGGACTGGAGCGGCTCGGTCGATGTCGAAGGGGGCGACGAGGACTCGCGCGGCTCGGAAAACCTGGGCGAGGATCGCGACCTGCGCATGAGCCCGCTCGACGGCATCGATCTGTTCGAGTAACGCGGCTGCGCTGGCCTGTCCGGAATATATCGCCGCTAGGCGATTTTTTCCGATTCACCAAGCGCCGCGATATCCACCCCGTCCGCCACCATTACGAACCCGCTGCGCACCTCGAGCGGCACCGGCGTCAGCGCGCGGCCCGCACACGGTCCCGCCACGCAGAAACCGGTGAGCTTCTCGAACAACGCGCCGTGCGAGGAGCACAGCAGCAGCGTTCCATCGGGCGTCAGGAACCGGTCGGGCAGGAGATTGAGCGGATGCCCGGCGTGCGGGCAGCGGTTCACGAAGCCCCGCAGCTGCGCGCCCGTACGCACGACCAAACCCCGCAGCGGCCAGTCGCCGGCACCGATGGTGAAGCCGCGCACTCCTTGGCTCCCGAGCTCGGTCTCGCGGCAAACCACCCGCTCGACGTCGAGGTACATGAGTGTCCGGCCGGCCTAAGCGGTGGACGACGACGCGGTGAACGCGCCGCGGCGCATCAGCACGTACAGCAGGATGAGGCCGGGTAGCGCCAGCGACGCGGTGTAGACGAAGAACGTCACGTAGCCGACGTGGTCGACCACCATGCCCGAAGTGCCCTCGAGAAGCTTGCCCGGCAGGGCGTAGATGGAGGAGAACAGCGCGTACTGCGTGGCGGTATAGCGTGCGCTGGTGAGGCCCGAGAGAAAAGTCAGGAGCGCAGTGCCGTGCATGGCCAGCGCGAGATTGTCGACCCCGTTGACGACTCCGAGCTCCAGGAGCGTCGGCGCGCCGACGCTCGCGATCGCAGCGAACCCGAGGTTCGAGCCCATGATCATCAGGCTACCGATCACCAGCGAGCGCAGCACGCCCCAACGGGCGATCAGTATGCCGGCGAGGAACACACCGATCAGCGACATCGCCAGACCGTAGAGCTTCACCACGGCTGCAATTTGCTGCAGCGTGAATCCGCGATCGATGTAGAAGGGATTCACCATGGAGCCCATCGTGAATTCGGTCAATCGATAGACGCCTACGAACGCCAGCGTCAGCACGGCGAGTGCTGCCCCATAGCGCGCAAAGAAATCCGTCAGCGGGCAGATGACGGCGCCGATGAACGTCGCGCCCGCGCCGCGCAGCGCCGGCGGCCAGTGGGCGCGCCCCTCCAGCCACTCAATCACACGCGCCTCGCGCGCCACTGCCTGCGGCGCCGCGGCGGCCGGCTCGGGAACAAGGAGCGTCGTAATGACGCCGACGGCTGCAAGCGCCGCCATCGTGTGGTAGCTCGTGCGCCATCCCGCGTGCCCGGCAATCGCGAGCGCTCCGGCGCTGCCGCAGATGAGCGCCACGCGGTAGCCGATTTGGTAGGCACCCAGCATCGCGCCCTGCAGGCTCACGGGGGCGGACTCGATGCGCCAGGCGTCGAGTGCGATGTCCTGAGTCGCGGCGCAAAGAGCGGTGAACGCCGCCCACAAAGCGATCGTTCGCACGCCCGCGGCCGGTTCACTCACGCCGAGGTTGACGAGCCCGAGAGCGATCCCCAGCTGCGCGAGCAGCATCCAGCCGCGTCGGCGCCCGAGAGCGCCCACCACCGGCAGCGTCACCCGATCGACCACTGGCGCCCAGAGAAACTTCAGGGTGTAGAACAGGCTGACCCAGGCCAGCATACCGATGAGCGAGCGTGCGATACCCGCTTGTCGCAGCCACGCGGACAGAGTCTGGTACACGAGGTAGAACGGCAGTCCCGCCGAGAATCCCAGGAATAGCATCGATAGAACACGCGGCTGACGGTAGACCAGCAGCGCGTCGAGCCAGGCGCTGGCGCCAGCCGAACCCCGAGGTGCCGCGGGCGGCGCGCTCAAAGATCGTAGTCCATGACGAGCGGAGCGTGATCCGAGAAGCGCCTCTCCTTGTATATGGAGGCGGCGCGCGCCTTGCCGGCGAGCGATCCGCTCACCACCTGGTAGTCGATGCGCCAGCCGACGTTCTTCGCCCGCGCCTGCCCGCGGTTCGACCACCAGGTGTAGAGGTCCGGCCCCTTGCGGACCTCGCGGAAGGCATCGACGTAGCCCGCCGGACCGAACAGGCGATCCATCCAGGCGCGTTCCTCGGGCAGGAAGCCGGAATTCTTTTGGTTCGAGCGCCAGTTCTTCAGGTCAATGGCGCGATGAGCGATGTTCCAGTCGCCGGAGAGGATGCAGCGCCGCCGGCCGCGCCTGAGGCGCGCCAGGTGCGTAGTGAAGGCCTCGAGGAAGCGGTACTTCGAGGCCTGGCGCTCCGGTCCCGCGGAGCCCGACGGCAGGTAGAGTGATACGACCGACAGGTCGCCGACGCGCGCCTCGAGGTAGCGCCCCTCCCGGTCGAACTCCGGCACGCCGAAGCCGCGGATGATGCGGTCGGGCGCGTGGCGGCTGTAGAGCGCGACCCCGGCGTAGCCCTTGCGCTCGGCCTCGCAGAAGAAGCCCTGGTAGCCCGGCAGCCTCACGTCGTGCCCGTCGAGCTGGTCCTCCTGGCAGCGCGTCTCCTGCAGGCAGATGAAATCCGCGCGCTGGCGCCGCAGCCAGCGGAACAGGCCCTTGGCCGCCGCCGAACGGATGCCGCACACATTGACGGTGATCACTCGCAAGCCGAACAATGATAAGACATGCAGGAATACCAGCTCACGTTCATCGAGCTAGCACTCGCGCGCGAGGCGCTGCGCTTCGGGCAGTTCCGCCTCAAGTCCGGCCGCGACAGCCCTTACTTCTTCAACGCGGGGCTCTTCAGCGACGGCGAGCGGCTGGGGACGCTCGGCAGCTACTATGCCCGCGCGGCGCTCGCCTCCGGAATCGAGTTCGACATCCTCTTCGGGCCCGCCTACAAGGGGATCACGCTGGCCGCGGCGACGGCCGTGGCACTTGCCGATCTCGGTCACAATGTGCCGTTCTGCTTCAACCGCAAGGAAGCGAAGGACCACGGCGAGGGCGGGAATATCGTGGGCGCGCCGCTGAAGGGCCGCGCGCTGGTCATCGACGATGTCATCAC
>DASPOP010000069.1:0-3965 GCA_035625955.1 Steroidobacteraceae bacterium
CATGCACGCTGAAGGGGCGGCCGATGGGACCGAGGATGCTCAGCTCGTCGCCCGCCTTGCGCGCGGCGAGCGCGTGCAGTCCCTTCCCGACCACCTTGTAGAGCATCTCGATCCAGCCGGCGCGTGCGTCGGCCCGCATGATCGACAGCGGCCGGCGCATGGGGATGGCCGCATGGCAGGTCACGTGCGCGAAGCTGCCGGGCTCGGCATGTGCGGCGCACCTGGGCGCCGCGACGCGCAGCACGAACTGCTCGGCGTCGTAGGCCAGCTGGGAGATGACGCGCGCTCGCTCGAGGAAGATGCTGCCGCGCTGGGATGCGGTCATGAGCGCGCGGCCCGCAGGACCTCGGCCAGCACCGCCATGCGCACGGCGACGCCGTTGCGTACCTGATCGCGGATCACGGACTGCGGGCCGTCGGCGACCTCGGAGGCGATCTCGATGCCGCGGTTCATCGGCTGCGGATGCATCACGATGGCGTCGGGGCGCGCCAGCGCGAGGCGCTCGGGGGTGAGCCCCCAGGCGGCGAAGTACTTCTCGCCGTCCGGCACGTCGGCCTCGCCGAAGCGCTCCTTCTGGATGCGCAGCATCATGATGACGTCCGCGCCCTCCAGGCCCCTGGCGATCGACTTGAAGCGCGTGCAGCCCTCGAACTCGTTCGCCGCGGGCAGGAGTGCCGCGGGGCCGACGATGCGCAGATCCGCCACGCCGAGGATGCGCAGCGCCTGCCACGCCGAGCGCGCCACCCGCGAGTGGCGGACGTCGCCGACGATCGCGACCGCAAGTCCCGCGAAGCGCTGCTTGCGCTGATAGATGGTGAGCGCATCGAGCAGGCCCTGCGTCGGGTGCGAGACGTGCGCCTCGCCCGCCGACAGCACGCTCACGTGCGGCGCGACGTGCCCGGCCACGAGCTCCGGCACGCCCGCCTCGGCGTCGCGGATGACGAGCGCGTCGACGTGCAGCGCCTGCAGCGTGTACACGGTGTCGAGCATGCTCTCGCCCTTGACGCGCGAGGAGAGCTGCACCTCGAGGTTGACGACCTCGGCCCCGAGGCGCTTGGCGGCGAGCTCGAAGCTGACGCGGGTGCGGGTCGAGGGCTCGGTGAAGAGGTTGGCGACCGTGAACCCGGCGAGCGCCTCGCTGCGCGGCGGCTTCTCGCCGAGCGGGCGGACGAAGGTCTGCGCGCGGTCGAGCAGCCGCTCGATCTGCGCCCGCGACAGCGTCTCGAGCGTCAGCAGGTGGCGCAGCGACCCATCGGACCGCAGCTGTTCAGTCATCGCTTCCCCTCGCCGGCAAACCAGCGCCCGAGAATCACCGCCGCCGCGGCGCTGTCGACGTCCGCGCGGCTCACGCGCCGCCGGCGCTCGCCGCTTGCGCGCCGCGCCTTGAGCTGCGTCGTCGCCTCGAGAGAGGAGAAGCGCTCATCGACCAGGTGGACGGGCAGTGCGAAGCGGCGTTCGAGCTCGGCGGCGAAGCGGCGCGCCGCCCCGGCAAGCGTCCCCTCGCTGCCGTCGGCATTATACGGGGCACCGACCACGAGCCGCGCCGGCGCCAGCGTGCGCACCTCGCGCGCGATCGCGTCCCAGTCGGGGCCGGCTTTGCCCGCCGCGACGGCCGGGCGCGGCGCCGCGCTCCGGGTCAATGTATCGCCGGAAGCGATGCCGATGCGTTTGAGTCCAAGATCGAAGGCGAGGACGGTCGTGACCGCCGTCATGCCCAGCGCAGCCGGCGGGCGCCGCAGGGAGGCAGCGGCTCAGGCATGGCCCGCCTCGGGGCTCAGGCGGTCGACGTCGACGCCCATCAGCCGCCACGCTCCGGCCCAGCGCTCCTCGAAGGGCAGCTCGAACACCACGCGCGCGTCCACCGGCATCGAGGCCCAGGCATTTTCCTTGAGCTCCCGCTCGAGCTGCCCGGACTCCCAGCCGGCGTAGCCGAGGGCGATGAAGGCGTCCGAGGGACCTTCGCCGCGCGCCATGGCGGCGAGCACGTCCCGTGAGGTCGTCACCTGGATGGTGTCGGAGACCTTGTGCGTGTGGTCCCACTGGCCGCCGGGACGATGCAGGACGAAGCCGCGGTCGGTGTGCACGGGTCCGCCGCGCAGCACCGGCATCTCGCCGATCTGCTCGCTCTTGGGCTCGAGCTTCATCTGCGAGAGCACGTCCGAGAGCTTCATCGGCAGCGGCTTGTTGAGGACGATGCCGAGCGCGCCCTTGTCGGTGTGCTCGCAGATGAGCGCCACCGTCTGGGCGAAATTCGGGTCGTTGAGCTGCGGCATGGCGATCAGCAGGTGATTGGTGAGGCTCCCAGTGCCGCCGTCCGCGAAGACCGGGGAACCGCCGCTGGGCTCGCTCTCCGGGCCGCTCTCCGGAGCAGTGGCCCCGCCGCTCGATGCATGCTTGCCGGCCATGCTCCCAGTATGGGCACGGCGGCCCCGACTCTCAAGGAACCGATACCGATCCGCGCTGTGCGCGCCCGCCGACGAATTGCCATTCGTAGGCAAAACGCAACACGCTGTGCTCGGCGGCGAGCTCCGGCGGGAAGCGATCGAAGGGGCTCGCCAGCTTCAGGATGGAGAGCGCGGCCTGATCGAGCTCGGCGTTGCCGCTCGAGCGGCGGATGACGGCACGGTCGAGCGTGCCGTCGGCGTTGATACCGACTTCGAGGACCGGGCTCGAGGTCCCGAGGGCCGTGCGGGCGGCGGCCGGGAAGTTGAGCGTGCCGACGCGCTCGACCTTGCGCCGCCAGGCATCGAGATAGGGCGCGAGCGAGGCGGCGCGGGTGTCGGCCGTGACCCAGAGCTCGTCGCGCTTCGGTCCGGTGAGCTCGGCGGGCCCCGGCTCGTCCGCAGGCCCCGGCTGCGCGACCGGCGGTTCGTCGATGAGCAGCGGCCGATTGCGCTCCGAGCCGGTGGCACCTGAGTCGGCGAGGTAGCGCACGTCGGTCACCCAGGCGGTGGTGGCGAGGACGCGCTCGGTCTCGGCGCCCTTCATGTCGCCGCGCGCAGCGAGCGAGTCGCCCTGAGGAGAGCCCGGGTGCTTCAGCGCCGGCAGCGCCGTCGGTGGGCTGTGGGGCGCGACCGGCTCGCGAGTGCTGCCGGAGCCGAGCTGGGTGCGCTGCGCGAGGTAGCTGGCGGTGGGATTGTCGGCCGCCTCGGGGAGCTCGTCCGAGACCAGCAGGACCTTCAGCCCCGGCGCGCCGGCGTCATCGCCGGCCTGGGCGTTGAAGGTGATGCCGAGAATGACGAGTCCGTGCAGGAGCGCGACGAAGAAGACCATCGCGAGCAGGCGGTCCCATGCAGGGGGCCGGCCTTCGCGCAGCGCGAGCGCCCGGCGTGCGAGCGGTTTCGCCATGGACTTCTCAGCGGTTCCGGCGCGGCGCGGCGTCGAGGCGCCGCCCGACGGCGTCGATGAGCAGTGCGCCGAGGTCGGTGCCGAACTGCTTGTCGAGCTCGCGGATGCCGGTGGGGCTCGTCACGTTGATCTCCGTAACGTAGCCGCCGATCACGTCGAGGCCGACGAACAGCATGCCCCGTGAGGCCAACGCCGGCCCGATCTCGCGCGCCAGCCAGCGGTCGCGGTCGTTCAGCGGGCGGCCGACGCCCTTGGCGCCGGCGGCGAGATTGCCGCGGTGATCCTCGCCCGAGGGCATGCGGGCGAGCGCGTAGGGCACCGGCTCGCCGTCGATGAGGAGCACGCGCGCGTCGCCCGAGGTGGCGATCTCGGGCAGATAGCGTTGCACGATCGCGAAGCGCTGCCCGTAGTGGGTGAGCGTCTCGAAGACCACGCGGGCGTTGGGATCGCCCTGGCCGAGCACGAAGATCGAGCGCCCGCCCATGCCCTCGAGCGGCTTGACGACGATGCGGCCATGCTCGCGCAGGAACGCGCCCATCTGGCCCATGTCGCGCGTGACGAGCGTCGGCGCGCAGCACTGCGGGAACCAGGCGGTGTAGACCTTCTCGTTCATGTCG
>DASPOP010000070.1:0-2608 GCA_035625955.1 Steroidobacteraceae bacterium
GAGCACGACCTGGTGCAGTCGATCAAGCTCGCCGAGCAGCTCCTCGGGCGCGGTTCCGAACGGGTGCGTCCGCCGCGCCTGCCGCTCGCCGGGGAGCGGCGCGCGCAGGTCACCGCCCTGGTCGAGAAGGCGCGCGCCACACGCCCGGCATGAGGCGCATCCGCATCGTCGACTCGCACACCGGCGGCGAGCCGACGCGCGTGGTCGTCGAGGGCGGCCCGGATCTCGGCGGCGGCACCTTGAGCGCCCGCCTTGCGCTGCTGCGCGAGCGCTACGACGAGTTCCGCTCGGCGGTGGTGAACGAGCCGCGCGGCAACGATGCGATCGTGGGCGCCTGGCTGGTTCCCCCGCTCGACCCGTCCTGCGCGGCCGGCGTGATCTTCTTCAACAACGCGGGCTATCTCGGCATGTGCGGCCACGGAACCATCGGGCTCGCCGTCACGCTCGCGTACCTCGGCCGCATCGCACCCGGCGCGCACCGCATCGAGACGCCGGTGGGGGTCGTGACCGCGACGCTGCACGCGGATTCCTCGGTCTCGGTCACCAACGTTCCGAGCCACCGCGAGGCGCGCGCCGTGCGGGTCGAGGTCCCCGGAATCGGCGCCGTGACGGGCGATGTGGCCTGGGGCGGCAACTGGTTCTATCTCATCGAATCGCACGGCCAGGAGCTGACCCTCGCCAACGTCGGCGCTCTGACCGATTACTGCGCGCGGGTGCGCTCTGCCGTGAATGCCCAGGGGCACCCCGCGGTCGATCACGTGGAGCTCTTCGGCCCCGCGCTGTTGCCGGAAGCCGATGCCCGCAACTTCGTGCTCTGTCCGGGCAGCGCCTACGACCGCTCACCCTGCGGCACCGGCACCAGCGCCAAGCTCGCCTGCCTGGCCGCAGACGGCAAGCTCGCCGAAGGCGAGGAGTGGGTGCAGGAGAGCATCATCGGCAGCGCGTTCCGGGCCAGCTACCGGCGCAGCGGCGCTGCGGCCGTCATCCCCACCATCCGCGGCAGCGCGTTCGTGAACGCGGATGCGACCTTGCTGCTCGATGAGCGGGATCCGTTCTGTTTCGGAATCCGGCGCTGACCCGAGCCGCGCAATGAACGCGCGGCGGCCTTTAAGGCACTTACGAATGGCGCGCCGTTGCGCCTCACTCAAGCCCGGTGCCCGATGAGCCGCCGTTCCCTCAGGCTTGCATTCATCACCCTCGTGTGCGCGAGTGGCCCCGCCGCCTCGTTCGCAGGAGCCGCCGAGATGACCTGGGTCGCCGACAGGGAAGTGCAGCGGCGCCTGGCGGACCGGGAAGTCGTCGTGCAGGCGGCGACGGCCTCCGATCCTGAGCGTCCCCGCGGGCGCGTGCGTGCGGCAGTGCTCATCAAGGCCCGGCCTGAAGCCATCTGGGCCGTGATGATCGACTGCCGGGAGGCCCTCGGGTTCGTTCCGGGCTTGAGGCTCTGTCGCCGGATCGGCGGCACCCCGGACGGGCGCCGGATGGAGATCGAGGAGGAGATCGACTATTCCTGGTTCCTGCCGACCGTCCACAACTTCCTGCGGGCCGACTGCGACCGGCCGCGCCGCATCGACTTCCACCGCGTGAGCGGCGATCTGAAGCAGGAGGAGGGCACCTGGGTGCTCACGCCGACTGCGGATGGGGCGGCGACCGTGGTCGAGTACGAGATGTACCTCGACCCCGGCTTCTGGATTCCCCAGTGGCTCGTCAACCGCACGCTGCGCAAGGATCTGCCCGCCGCCCTGGCGGGGCTGCGGGGGCGCATCGAGCATCCCCGTTGAGAAAGCGGCCCTGCATAGTGTTCTCCGGCGGCTGCCGGTAATCTCTCCGGGGGCGGGCCGAAAACACGGCCCCGGGGGGCAGGATGCCGGGCCACGGGCATACCACGGTCATTCAGCGGGTTCTCGAGCGGCGCGGGCAGAAACCGCCGACTTCGGACGAAGGGACCACCGCGACGGTCGCGGTCATGGTGCGCGTGTTGCCGCCGCCGAAGGCGCTGCTGGCGTTTCAGGATGCGCCGATGCGGGCCTTCATGGAGCAGCGGGTGCGCCCCGACATGCTCGACTTCGAGTCGGTCGCGGACGAGACCGAGGCGCTGCGGCTGTTCGAGGCCGAGTTTCGTCCGGTGGTGCTCACCGACAATCCCGAGGTCATACGCAGGATCCGCGCGCGCTCGGCACAGCGCGCCCCCTACATCCTCTACGTCGCGGAGATCGACGACTCCGCCGAGCGTGAGGCGGGACTCGCCGCCGGTGCCGACGACTGCGTGGGGCGGCGCGTGTCGGAGCGCGAGTTCGAGGCGCGGGTCGCCGCGGCCAAGCGCATCGCCGAGCTCGAGGCGGTGCTGCGCATCACGCTCGCCGAGAACCGCAAGCTCTCGGCGACGGACGATCTCACCAAAGTTGCGAGCCGGCGCTTCTTCGGCAAGCACTTTCCCCGCGAGGTCGAGCGCGCGGCCCGCTATGGGCGCGCGCTGTCGCTGCTGCTCTGCGATATCGACAACTTCAAGAAGATCAACGACACCCTGGGCCACGCCGCCGGCGACGACATCCTCAAGCAGTTCGGGCCGCGCCTGCAGCGCCAGCTGCGCAAGGGCGTCGACTGGGTG
>DASPOP010000071.1:0-3361 GCA_035625955.1 Steroidobacteraceae bacterium
GCCGGCCGCCGGCAAGAGGCGCCGGCGGCGCTCTTGCCGGACTCCAGCTTCGTCAGCGGACGCGAAGGCGCCGCACCGCGCGCGCGAACGCCTCGACGTCGCGCGTGCGCGTGGCGGGCTCCGCCGCGCCATAGCGCAGCCGCGCGTACTGCGCGAGCAGCGTGTGCGCGCCCTCGGCCAGCGCCGGGTACCCGGCGCGCAGCGCCTCCGCGTAGGCGAGCGGCCCCTGGTATGGCTCGCGTACGAGGCCGGTACGCGCGAGCTTGCGGCAGAGCAGGGCGTAGGCCCGCGCGACGGCGTCCGGGCGGCGGGGGCGCAGGGACCTTCCGAGGTGCCAGGCGATCACCGCGAGCCATCCGAGCAGCACCAGCATGAACGCCCAGCCGAGCGTGAGAGCGTCGGGGGAGCGAAAACCCAGTCGCTCGAGCACATCGATCTGCGCCGCGTAGTCGAATTTCACTACCCGGTCGTTCCACCAGGCGTTGGCTGCGTCCCAGCGCTGCAGCAGATGCAGCAGCCACGGCGAGGCGCGCAACATCCGTGTCGACGCCGACATCGCCTCGGGCAGGAGATCGAAGGCCCCGCGCTGCAGCCGCTCGGGCTCGACTACCGCGGTCGGGTCGATGCGCGTCCAGCCGCGGCCCTCGAGCCACGCCTCCACCCAGGCGTGCGCATCCGACTGGCGCACGACCAGGTAGCCGCCGCTCGGATTCCATTCTCCGCCGAGATAGCCGGTCACGACCCGCGCGGGCACACCCGCCGCGCGCAGCAGCACCACGAATGCCGAGGCATAGTGGCCGCAGAAGCCGGTGCGCGTGCGGAACAGGAAATCGTCCACCTGCTCGGCCCCGAGCACTTCGGGCTCGAGTGAATACACGAATCCGCCCGTGCGCAGGAACCCGAGCGCGGCGCTGACGAAGGCGGCGTCGCTCCCGGCGCGCGAGCGCAGCTCGTGCGCCAGCTCGAGCGAGCGCGGATTGCGTCCGCGCGGCAGGGCCGTGTCCTCGAAATGCTCCCACTGCGAGAGCGGCGAGTCATCGCGCGCCGCCGTATAGGACAGCGCTTCGAAGCTGGTCGGCTCCGAGACCGGCCGGTTGGCGAGCAGCTCGTAGTCGCGCGTGAGCACGACGCCCGCATCGGGCGACTGCACGGGCGTGTCGAGGGCGAACCACCAGTGAAGGTGGCTCGGCTCGAGCGCCACGTGATAGCGGTAGGCACGTCCGCCGGACTGCGGGGCCTCGCGCGCGTGCCCGCCCCCCGGGCCGCGCCGCCAGGTGAGGCCGTCGAAGTCGTGCAGCACGGGGCCGCGCCAGTAGCGCTGCTCGTTCGGCGGCAGCGCGCCCTCGAAGCGCGCGCGGAAGGCGACCTCGTAGGTGGTCGAGAGCTTGCCGATGCTGCCGGGGCTCATCGTGTCGGAGAGCCCGGTGACCGCCTCGTCGGTGCGTGGCACGGCCCAGAAGGATCCGGCGAGCCGCGGAAAGAACAGGAACAGCAGCACCGCGAGCGGTAGTGCGAGCAGCAGCGTGCGGCCCGCGAGCGCGAGCGCGGCGCGCCCCGGGAAGCCGTCGGAGGCGATCACGGCCAGCGCCGCGCAGGCGAGCCACGCCTCGCCGAGATAGAGCGGCGCGCGCACGAGGCTCTGCCGGTCGAGGCACGCGGCCAGCAGGAGGAACAGCCCCGCCCCCACCAGCACCAGCCGGTCGCGCCGCCGGTAGGTCTCGAGGAGCTTGAGCGCCGCCATCAGCACCAGCAGCGCGCTTCCGGCCGCGAGGCCGTTCAGCGTATGAAACCGCGCGAGCACCGCGATCACGACCGCCACGGCCAGCACCGTGCGCGCGATCACGCCGGGCAGCGGCATGCGGGCGAGAGCGGCTGCGAGGCGCCAGGCGATGAGCACCAGTGCCGTCGCCGAGACCCACGCGGGCAGGCGGTCGATGTTGAGCAGCAGTCCGCCCGCGAAGGCCGCCGCCGCCCACAAGAGCGCCCGATTGTCCGGGCGTTCAGGCATGGAGTGGTGCCGCGGGCGCCAGGTGCGCGCCCGTCGAGGCGGGCACGTCGGTTCCGTAGAGCGCGAGCGCCGCGAGGCAGCGGTGGCGGTGCTCGGGTCCGCGGTTCGGCGCGAGCGCCACGCCGGGGAGCGTCAACCCGTAGCGCTCGCCGCCGGCTTCGGCGTCGACCACCCAACGGGCGAGCTGCGAGAGGCGCGCCTCGACGTCGGGAATCCGCAGCTGTGCGAAGTCGAACAGGCACAGATCGGATCCCGCGGGACTGTATTCCTTGACCAGCAGCGGCGCCCCGCGGGCGTAGGCCTTCCAGTCGACCTGGCGCGGCGAGTCGCCGTCACGAAACGGTCTCAGGCCCATCCATTCGTCGAGGCCCGATCCGTCGCGCGAGTTCTCCCCCGGATGGGGGCCGCTGGTGATCGGCCGCGGGAGCGAGCCGTGAGGATGCGGATACACCAGCACTTCGAGCGGCAGATGCACCCAGGTCCAGGTGCGAAAGAGCCCGAAGGGATGCGAGCTCGTCAGCCGCAGCCGATCGATGCGCACGATGCCGCGGCGCGCGGGCGTCAACGCCAGCTCGAGACGCGCGCGCCCGTGCGGCGCGAGATCGGCCGAAGTGAGCGGCGCATCGTCGAGTGCCGCCTGCACGCCGGGGCGCGCGCGGGCGGCAAGGTTCTCCAGCGTGAGCCGCAGCGCGCCGCTGCTGCGGGCGAACACCGCCGGCGCGCTCACCGACACCAGCGTGATGCCGAGGAGGTTGCGATGGCAGTCGTTCATCGCCACCAGCGCGAAGCCGGCCATCAGGAAGGTGAAGAACAGCGCGAGACTGTTGCCGTAGTTGAGGCCCGCCAGCAGCATCAGGAACCACAGGAAGGCGAACGCCATTCCGGCGCGCGTCGGCAGGATGTAGAGGCGCCGGCGCTCGAGCGTCGCCGGCAACGCGTCCTCGCCCTGACGGCGCCGCATCCAGGCGGCCATGCGCTTGCGGGCCAACGCCGCGAACGGCAATCTCATTGGCTCAGAGCGGGACCGGGACCGCGCGCAGGATCTCGGCGGCGATGGCCGCTCCGTCGGCGCTGCCGCCGGGGTCACGGCGCTCGAGCCGGTGCGCGACCACCGCCGGCAGCACGGCCTGCACGTCCTCGGGCAGGGCCGCGGCACGGCCGGCGAGGTAGGCCCAGGACTGCGCCGCGCGCAGCAGCCCCTGGCCGGCACGCGGCGAGAGACCGAGCTTCAGATCGCTGCGCTCGCGCGTGCAGGCGATCAGCGCCTGGCTGTAGTCGAGCAGCGCATCCGCCACGTGCACGGCGCGCACCTCGCGCTGTACGCGCAGCACTCCCGCGGGGTTGAGCGCCGGT
>DASPOP010000072.1:0-8959 GCA_035625955.1 Steroidobacteraceae bacterium
CAGTGCATTCCGTTCCGCCGGCGGCTTCCAGACCACTGACTCCATACAGCTGGGAAGCACCTTCGAGGAGTCCACGCTTGCTGCGGCTCAACATTTCTTCAAGTCGAGTTTCATGTATGAGATGAACGCAACCTCGGCTTATGGGCTGTTGATCGCCGTGCATCCGAACGTCAAGGCCGAGGACCGGCAGCTGGTAGCCACCGCGCATTACCAGGTTTACGACGGCTCCGGGACTTCGATCCTAAAAGGCGATTCCGTGGTCCGCTGGGCTCCGGGGCATAGCGTACCTGCCGACGTGCTTGGAAGCCTGACGCAGCAGGTCATCAATCGAACCCTCACCGATGTCGTTGCGCAACTGCGCCCGACGGCGGACAAGTTTCCAGTAAGGGAGACGTCCCCGGTGAGCGTGGACTTGCTGGTCGACAAGGAGCACCCGGTTGCCAGTGGAACCGGATTCTTCCTCAACGGCACGGGGCAGGTACTGACAGCCGCCCATGTGGTGCACGAATGTGGCGTGGCCGAGGTGCACTATGGCACCAATACCGTGCCGGCGACCACGATCGCAAACAGCGCACTGCTGGATCTGGCCGTGCTGGACACTCACGTGAGCAGTGGACACTTCCTGCGACTGCGTCATGGAGGCCATCTGGAACTGGGCGAGAACGTGGTCAACATCGGCTTTCCGCTGCAAACCCTGATGACGGACGCACCAACCGTCACGCGAGGAACCCTCAGCTCACGCGCAGGCCTCAGCGGCTCGGTCGGGCAGTTTCAGTTCTCGGCGCCAATCCAGCCGGGTGCAAGTGGTGGTCCCGTCATCGGTGCTCGCGGGGAAGTCCTGGGGGTGGCGGTCGGCACCCTGAATGCGGCCGAGCTGCTGAAGCAGGGCGTGTTGCCGCAGAACGTCAATTTCGCGCTCGAGGCGTCCTATGTCGAAAGGTTCCTGCAGGACAAGTCCGTCGTCTTTTCAGAGGGTCCCGCAGATCCCCATGCCCCCGGCGATGTTCCGATTGATGATGCATTGCCCGCAGTGGTACGCATCAAGTGCTATCAATAGGCAATCACCATGAAAAGCGCATGTCCCGGCAGTCACTTCGTCGCGATGATCGGCATCATCTCGTATGCGGCGTCGGCCGGCGTGACCGCATCAGACGCCAATCCCGTACCCGAAGGTCCGGCCGATCTCGTGCTGCCGACCGTTTTGTTCCATGCCGATGCGGCGGGAAGCGAGCTGTTCGACGCGCTGCATTCGAGCCGCCTGCTGGCAAACCTGTCCAAGGAGGCTCCAGGCTCGCCGATTCAACTTCGGATCTTCCATTCCGTGCACCCGGCGCACGTCGATGCGAAGAATTTCTTCAGCGGATTGCTCTCGGTGGGAACCCTTGGCCTGTCACCGGTGGTGATGAGTGGCGAGCACACTTTGCATTACGAGCTCTATGTGAACGGTCAAAGGGTGTCGCGGCACGAGTACAGCGCGAATCTGTCGCGCAAGCAGTATCTGAACGACAGAACGGCTGACGCCACCCATGGTCTTGGGACGGACGGACAGGTCTGGGCAAAGTCGACCGTCGAACTCTTTCTGAAGGATCTGGCGCGCGACGATGCGGTGAGATCACTGACCGAGGAGTATCTGCGATACTTCGGAACCTCAGCGCCGCCAGGCTCGTCTCCTGTTCCGGAGCACTAGACTCAAGCTCCCGAGCTCGTCAGGAATCCGTAGATGTTCGCGGGTCACATTGGGACGGCATTGGCTGTTGGACGCGCGGAGCGCGGCGTCAACGTAGGCGCGTTCGTCGCGGCCGCGCTCCTCCTGGATTTCCTGCTCTGGCTCTTTGTGCTCCTCGGCTGGGAGTCTGTGGTCATTCCGGCCGATTTCTCCGGCACGCATCAGCCTGAGTTCGTCTTTCCGTACTCTCACGGGCTGCTGGCGAGCGTGGTCTGGTGCTGCCTCGCAGGAGTGGTTGCTTTCCTTCTGTGCTCACACCTGCGAACACGCTGGCGTGCCGCCGCGCTGGTGGCGATTGCCGTCCTGTCACACTGGCTGCTGGATGCTCTGGTCCACCGGCCTGAACTTCCGTTGGCGGGCTCGGGTTCGCATCGCGTCGGTCTCGCCCTGTGGGACCACATGCCCTTTGCGCTTGCTCTCGAGGCCGCTCTGGTCCTCGTTGGACTGATCCTGTTCATTTCCGGCGCCAGGATAGGGCGGCGCAAGGCCATTTCACTCGTGGTGCTGAGCGTGGTCGCCATGATTTTCACGGCGGTGGGAATGACGGTGGCTCCTCCCCCGCCGTCGGCAACGGCCATGGCAGCAAGCTCATTGGTGACCCTCACCGTGGTTTGTGTGCTTGCCTACTGGTTCGGCAAGCCTGCGCGGCAGGCCTGACAATCGTTGCCCCGCAGGTTGGGGGGCGGGCTGGACGGTCCTGGCAGTCGTCTGAGCTATTATTCTCACAACCACAACGACGGGGGATCCTCAATGGCCGGGCGTCTCGTCAGCTTCATCGCGGTCGCGGCAGGTGCAGCTCTGGCAATGCTCACGCACTTTGCCGACGCCGCGGACAAGAACACCAGGGTACTCGCCGCCGCACAGGCTGAGCGCAGCGCGGAGCTCCAGCTGCTCGAGCAGGTGGTGAACATCGATTCCGGCACCGGCGATGTCGAGGGCGGCCGCAAGGTCGCAGGCGTGTTGACTCCACGCCTCAAGGCGCTCGGAATGGCGATCGAGACCGTCCCGGCGGAGGAGGCCGGACTTGCCGAAAACACGGTGGCGACGCTGACCGGCCACGGCAAGAGCCGCATTCTCATGATCGGGCACATCGACACGGTGTTCGAGCCCGGCACCGTGCAGCGCCGGCCCTTCCGTACCGACGACAAACGCGCTTATGGCCCGGGCGTGTCCGATGAGAAGGGCGGGGTGGTCGAGGGCGTCTATGCGCTTCAGATCCTCCACGATCTGGGCTTCACGAATTTCGGCAAGATCGTCTTCCTCATGGAGACCTCGGAAGAGCGCGGCTCACCGGGAACGCGCGCCCTCATCGCCAGACTTCTCAAGGATGCCGACGTCGAGCTGAATCTGGAGCCGGGTGACCTGCCGGACGTCCTGACCGTCTGGCGCAAGGGCGCCGACACCTTCCGCATCGAGGTGAAGGGCCGTGCGGCGCACGCCGGCATCGCGCCTCAGGAGGGCCGCAACGCCGCGCTCGAGCTCATCCACCAGATCTCGGAACTCGACGCATTTCCCAGGTCCGGAGACGGCATCACCGCGAATCTCACCGTCATGCAGGCCGGCACGCGCGGCAACATCATTCCCGAGGACGCCTGGGCGCAGGTCAACGTGCGGGTGCGCGACAAGGCCGACTTCGCCCGGGTCGAGCAGGTGTTGCGCAAGAACGCGGAGACCACGCTCATCCCCGACACCAAAGTCACCGTCACCGGGGGCGAGGGCTTCCCCCCGCTGCCCAACAACCCGGCCACCGACAAGCTCGCCGCACGTGCGCAACGCATCTACGCCGGCATTGGCCGCAGCCTGACGGCGGGCGGCAACGGCGGGTCCTCCGAGTCGGCGCTCGCGAATGATGCCGGGGTTGCCGCGCTCGACGGACTCGGGCCCGTCGGAGGCGGATTTCACTCCGACAAGGAATTTCTCGAGTTGGGCACCGTGACCCCGCGGCTCTACCTGCTGACCATGCTGCTCATGGATCTGGGTCAGAGCCCTCCCACCCGCTAGCCGCCTGAGCTCGATGATGAAGCTCGCATGGCCACCGCTGCTGCTGCTCTGCGGCCTGCTGCTCGCCGGCAGCGTTAGCGCCGACGCCGCGGCCGGCACCCCGGCCGACTGGACCCTGCTCGTCTATCTCGATGCCGACAACGATCTCGAGAAGCCGATGATGCGCAATCTCGAGGATATGGTCGCGGTCGGCGGCAGCGAGCGTGTACAGGTGATCGTGCTCGTGGCGCGCAGTCCCGAGAGCACGGGCCTGTACACGGACGTAGCGGTCGGCGGGCTCCCGGACTGGTCCACGACCAAGCTGCTGCGCGTCGAGCGCGGCCGGCTGCGGGAGCTGGCGGACTGGGGTAACGCCGACATGGGCGACGGCCGGACACTGGCGCGGTTCCTCGAGACCGCGACGCGCGACTATCCGGCGAAGCGCTACGGACTCGTGTTCGGCGACCACGGCATGGCGTGGGCCGGCGTCGCGGTGACCGAGTCCCAGGACTACGACGCACTGACCGCCGATGAGATCGCCACGGCGCTCGCTGCGACGGTGCCGAAGACCGGCCGCTTCGAGCTCATCGGCTTCGACGCCTGCCTGATGGCGGACCTCGAGGTCGCGAAGACACTCGCGCCCTACGCGCGCTACCTGGTCGCCTCGGAGGAGATCGAGCCGGCCGACGGCTGGGACTATCGCGCGCTGCTCGCGCGTCTGACCGCAGCGCCGGCGATGGACGGGGAGGCGCTCGGGCGTGCCGTGATCGACGGCTACCGCGACTACTTCCTGAAGTCGAAGGTGCACGAGCTTCAGGAGAAGGCGCGCGCGATCACGCTCACGCTCGTCGATCTCGACAAGGCGGTGGCGGTCGACCAGGCGATCACGCGCCTCGGTGCGAGCGTCGATGCGCTGCTGGCGCACGGCAAACACGACGCCTGGACCGCGCTCGCCCGTGCGCGCCACGATGCCGAGGAGTTCGGCCGCTCGGCCGCCCCCGCGATCGGCGGCGTGTCGCCGGGAATGGAGGTGTACGACGTCGTGCAGATCGCCGAGAAGATCAAGGGCGGGACGGCGGACCCGGCGGTCGCCGCCGCCGCTGACGCCGTGATCGCGGCGACGCGCGCCGCGGTGCGCTACGCGTTTCGCGGCAGCGCGCGCCCGCACGCGAACGGCCTGTCGCTGTTCTTTCCGCCCAACCGCGCGACGCTCGCCGAGCGCGGCCGCAATCCGAAGAAGTCCTATGACCGCATCAGCTGGTCGACGAGCCAGCAGAACCGCTGGTACCCCTTTCTGAGCGCTTACACCGCTTTCCCGGCATCGGCCGGGGAGCTCAGCCTGCCGAAGCCCGCGATCGATGCGCCCGACTCGAGCGGCCGCATGGCGAGCCCGTCGGGCCACGTGAAGGTCCATGCGCGCGTGCACGGGGACGAGGTCGCCGATGCGAGCTTCGTCCTGGCGCGCCGGGAGTTGGACCTCGACATCATCATCGGCGAGATTCCGGTCAAGCCGGAGGCCGGCGGCGGGCTCGACGAGGAATGGGACGGCGAGTGGTTCACCATCACCGACGGGCAGCTCGAATTCATCGCGCCGATCACCGGCTTCGAGGAGCTCGAGGAGGAGGGCAGCGAGGACCTGTACTGGGCGACGGTACCGGCGCAACTGCACATCGCGCACACCAAGGCGTGGCTCGACGTGACGCTGAGTTTCGTGCTCGACTTCCGCGAGGGCTCCGAGGATGTGGGCGGCGACTTCATCTACGCGGTCGAGTTCACCCCCCATGGCCCGCGCGAGATCGATATCGAGGAGGGCGACGAGCTGCGGCTCGTCTACGAGACGATCGATCACGACGGCAACGAGCAGCTCCAGCCGGTGGCCGGCCCCGAGCACGTCATGCACCTGCACGACCTCGAAGACCTCAGGGTGGAGCGCAGCCGCGTCCCGCCCGGGCGCTATAAGGTCGGCTTCGTCGTCGAGGACTTCGCCGGCCGGGTAGCCGATAACTTCGTCGAGGTCGGGATTCGCTGATCGGGGGAATCGCGATGTTGCATGGATCACGAACGGGCACGGCGCTGCTCGCGGCCGGGGCGCTTGTGGGACTGCTGGCGACGGTGCCGGCCGCCGCCGCCGACGCGGGCCTGCGCTCGCCTTCCGCCATCCCGGTCGTCGAGGCAGGGCCGGCGCCGACGGCCCAACAGCCCGACGCGGGCGCCGCCGCCGCAGACGGCGGTGGGCGCATCTACAACGGCGTGCTCGCGCCGCCGGGCTCGGCGCCCTGGCAGGCGGAGATCTATCGCGAGATCTCGCAGGCGCGCTGGGACCAGCACATGCGGGATCACCCGGACGAGAAGCGCCCGAAATGGGAGCTGCAGCACTGGTGCGGTGGCGCGCTGATCGCCGAATACTGGGTGCTGACCGCCGCGCACTGCATTCTGGTCGACGAAGCCGTGTCGGACCCGCTGCTGAAGCCGGAATTTGCGCAGCAGCGCGCGGCGGTGACCGTCTCGAAATCGGGCCAGGTGAGCCTGTCGAGCTGCAGCTCGGCCCACCTCGTGATCGATGGGTTCCGGATCCGCCTCGGCGCCGAGGATATTTCCAGGGACGAGGGCATCAGCTTCCGCATCGATTGCGCCGTCGTGCATCGCCGCTGGACTCCGGCCGACATGTACCACTACGACATCGCGCTCGTGCACTTCGTCGCCGACGGTGTCGAGCCGGCCCGCGACCGCAAGCGCGTCCGTGACGTGCGGCTGCACGACGACCCGGTAGTCGCCGAAGGTACATCCGTGACGATCACGGGTTGGGGAAAGACGGCGCCGGTCCCCGGCTTCGCGCCGACGGCGCGCCTCATGCAGGTGGCGCTCGACGTCGAAGCCGAGCCCGCCTGCGTCCGACAGCTCGGAACCGCCCCCGGCCAGATGGATTCAGCCGTGCTGTGCGCCGGCGCGCCCGACCGCAAGACCTGCCTCGGCGACAGCGGCGGCCCGGTGGTGTTCACGCAGGGACGGCCGACGCTGCTGGTCGGCGTCGTCAGCTGGGGCAACGCAGCGTGCACCGGCAACGCCAAGCCGGGCGTCTACACGCGCGTCGCCGCGTACCGCCAGTGGATCGAGGACGTCCTGGGCGCGCCGCCCTGAGGAGCCAGGGACGGCGCGCGCCCGAGGGCTTGTCAGAGCTTGCTGCCGCCGCCCTGTCCGGCGTTGTCGGCCTTCGGTGTCTCCGGAGCCGGTGTCGCCGGTGCCGCGGCGGGGGCCGCTGCGGGTGCGGCAGACTGATCAGCCGCCGCCGGTGCCGCCGCGGGTGCGGCGGGCGCAGCCGCAGCCGGAGGCGCTGCCGCCGCCGGGGCCGGCTTGTTGTCGGTGCAGGCCGCGAGCAGGCAGACTGCCGTTGCGGTGAAGATCGCAATTCTCGTTATCTGGTGCATTTGTTCACTCCTCACCCCCATTTGGGCATCGCTGAGACTAGACGAAACCGAGCTGCGATAGCAATTCGCGGAAGGCCGGCAGCGATCGCAGCGGATCCAGCATCGGGTCGGTGTTGGCGTAGATGAGGCCGGAGTCGCCGGCCGCGCGGGCGCGGGCCAGCACGTCCATGGCGGCCTGCCGCTCGCCCCACTGCGCCCGTACCTGAGCCTGCTGATAGAGCGCGCTGTCGCCAAGCTCCCCGAGGAGGCGGTTCATGGCCTCGTGGGCGGCGGCCTCGTGGCCGAGCCGGTGCTCGACGATCGCGAGTCCCGGCAGCTGCATGAGCTTGTGCGCCTCCGCCAGGTAGGCATCGCGCGCCTCGCGGGTGCGGCCCAGCATCAGCAGCACATCGCCCTGCGCCGCGCGCGCGCCCGGCAGCTTCGGGTTCAGCGTCAACGCGCGATCGTAGGGCTCGAGCGCCTCGCGGTAGCGGTGCAGCGCGTACAGGACCTCGCCCATCGCCCGGTGCACCAGGGCGTTGAGCGGGTCGAGCCCGACCGCCTGCCGCATGGCCGGCACGGCCTGCGCGGCACGCCCGGTGTAGGCGCAGTAGAGAGCGTAGCGCCCCATCACGGTCGCATCGCCCTCGCCGTGCGTGCGCGACAGCTCGTACGGCTCGCGGGCGCCGCGCACGTCGAGTCGCCCCTGAAACAGCACGAACCCGAGGGTCGATTGCGCATCCGCCAGGTCCGGAGCGAGCGCCGCCGCGGTCTGCGCGGCCGCGACCGCGGCGTTATAGAGGGCCGGAGTGTCGGCGGCGCTCGCGTACTGGTTTGCAATCACGAGCAGCTCGCGCGCGCGCGCCGCGTGAGCTGCGGCAAAGCGCGGATCGGCCGTGATCGCGGCATCGAATTGGGCGAGCGCCGCGCGCTCGCCGGCCTCGTCCTCCGCCTGGTTGTAGAGCGCGCGCCCGCGCAGATACGCATCGAAAGCCGGAACGCTCGTCGTGCCGAAGCTCAGCGCCTCGGGGGCCGGCGCGAGCTTGCCGCCGCCCTGCGGCTGGTTGAGCTCGGAAGACAGCGCCGTGACCACTGAGGCGGCGATCTCGCTCTGCACGGCGAAGATATTGTCGATCGGGCGGTCGAAGGTTGCCGACCAGCCGGAGAAGCCCGAGTGTCCGTCGATGAGCTCGGCCGCGATGCGGAAGGTGCCGCCCGAGCGGCGCACGCTGCCGTCGAGCAGATGAGCGACACCCAGGGCCCCGGCGATGGCGACCGCATTCATGTTGGCGTTACGGAATGCGTCCGAGGACACCTGCGCGATGACGCGCAAGCCGTGATTGCGGGCGAGCGCGCCGCGAACTTCGGCTGCGAGGCCGTCGGAGAAGTAGGCCTGGGCGGGATCGCCGCTCAGGTTCTCGAAGGGCAGCACGGCGACACCGTTGCCTTCGACCGCCTCTGCCGGGCCGCGCCGCCACGCCCACCAGCCCAGGCCGCCGGCGGCAGCGATACCCACCGCGCCGCCGGCGAGCAGCAGCGACCGGCGCGAGATTCGCCCTCGCGGCAATGTCGCGGGCGCAGGTGGCGGCGTACCCGCAGCCGCGCCCGCCTGTTGCAGCGCGCTGAGGAGCGCGAGAAATTCCGCCGCGTCGTGCCGGCCGCGCCAGCGCGACAGGTCGATGCAGAGGAACTGGCGGAAGCCGAGCGGCGGATCGACGCCGTCGAGCGACACCGGTACGAGACGGGATCGATCGCGGGCGAGCGCCGCCTCATCGCGGACCCAGTGCGAGCCGATCGAATGATGCGACCACAGGACGACCACGGTGGCGGCCTGCTCTAGGGCCTGCTC
>DASPOP010000073.1:0-2517 GCA_035625955.1 Steroidobacteraceae bacterium
GGCATCAGCCAGGCGCTGCTCGCATACCAGGGCACCCGGTCGTACACCATGAAGGGCGAGAGGAAGTCGAAGCTGAAGCGCACCGGCTTGCCGTCGACCACCTTGGCGGCGGCGCGGTCGTGGCCGTTGACGTCCTGCCAGACGAAGGGTGCCACCTCGACCCAGTGCCGCGGCTTGGCGTTCGGTCCCGGGAAGGGCAGCACCAGCTCGCCCTTCTTGTTGGCTCCGAGCTTCGTCTGCCCGATGAACTCGAGCGCGGCCAGGAAGTTGCTGTCGGCCCGGCGCGAGACGTCCCAGGCGCCGCTCATCAGCGCCGCGTGCGCGGTCTGGGTCGCGGCGTCCACCTGAGCGGTCACCGGGTGCGGTACGGCGGCCGGCAGGTAGCGGTCGGCAAAGTCCTGGAACAGCTGGCTGCGCAGCGTCTGCACCGCCCCCTCCCTGCCCGGGCTGCTGAAGGAGGCGTACAGGCCGGTCTTATCCTTGAGGAACAGATGCAGCGAGGTGTGGAAAAACTCGGTATCGCCGAGGTGTGCGATCACCTCGCGGCCGTTGATGTTGGTCTCGAAGAAGCCGAGCTCCATGCGGTTGAGCGGCCCGAGGCCGTCGGCGTAGGGACTGTTGTGCATCAGCTCCGCGCTCGCGGCGCTCAGGATCCGGGTGCCGTGATATTCCCCGTCCTGCAGGTGCGCGATCATGAAGTGCGCCATGTCGTCCGCGGACGCGGACATCGAGCCCGCGGGTCGCGGACCGACGTACTCGAAGGGCTCGGCCTCCCCCGAGCCGAGACGATAGCCCCTGGCCATGAACGGCTCGAGCGCGGCCGGCAGCGGCTGACGGAAGCTCGAGTGCGTCATGTCGAGCGGCTGGAAGATGTGCTTCTCGAGGTAGGCGTCGAACGGCTCGCCG
Source organism: Steroidobacteraceae bacterium (assembly GCA_035625955.1). Classification (GTDB taxonomy): domain Bacteria; phylum Pseudomonadota; class Gammaproteobacteria; order Steroidobacterales; family Steroidobacteraceae; genus 13-2-20CM-66-19. The sequence continues at coordinate 907 of DASPOP010000073.1, forward strand.
GAGACGCGCTCGACGATGTAGCCCGCGAGCGAGGCGCCGTAGTTGGAGTAGGCGGGTGTGGAGCCCGGCGGGAAGATGCGCGCCGGCACCTTGGCCTTCAGCATCTCCTCGAAGGTCGGCAGATTGTTGCTCAGGGAGATGACGCCCTTGGCGTGCTCCTCGAAGCCCGCCGTGTGCTGCAGCAGCTCGCGCATGGTGATCGGCTTGCCGGCGAGGCCGGTCACCTGGTAGTCGAGATACTTATTGATGTCGGCGTCGAGATCGATCTTGCCGGCTTCCACCTGCTGCATGACCGCGGTCCAGACGATGAGCTTCGACACCGAGCCAGGGCGGAACATCGTCACCCTGGGATCGACCGGCGTGCGTTTCTCGACGTCCGCGAAGCCAAAGCCGCGCTCGGTGACCACCTCGCCGTCCCTGACGATCGCGACCTCGGCGCCGGCGATGTCGCCGGTCGCGAGCGCATACGGCAGGTAGCCGTCGAGCCACGCGTTGGCGTCCGCGGCGGTGAGCGGGGCAGCGGCGGCCGTGGCCGGCGCCGCAGGTACGGGCGCTGCGCTCGGCGGCGCGCCGGCCGCCGAAGGGCTGCTCGCCCCCCAGGCAAGCCCCGCGGCGAACAGGGCCAGCGCCAAGGTGAGCAGCAGGGCCACGGCCGCCGGTAGCAGAGCCATCCTGAGGCGTGCCGAGGCGCGCGGAAGCTGGACGTTCATGACTAGATCCTTCTGGTCGAGGTCGAGTGCTACTTCAGGCATGAGTCGATGAGCCTTTCAAATTCCGGCCCGGGACGCATGGGATCCGCAGCGGGCAGGCCGAGCCGCGCGCTTTCGCGTGCCAGCAGCTCACGGGCCGCAGCTGGTTCGAGCTGCGAGGTATTGAGACAGATTCCGGCGCAGCGGATCGCCGGGTTGGTCCGCCGCCCGAGCCGCACGTTGAGATCGATCGTCTCGGCGATGCTCGGCAGCGGATAGTCCGGGTAGCCGAGCACACGCTCGCGCCCGGGATGGTGGCAGACGACGAATACGTCGGGCTGGCTGCCGTGCAGGAGGCCGAGAGCCACGCCCGCATACCCAGGATGCGACAGCGAGCCCTGTCCTTCGATCACGTCCCAGTGATCGGGCGCGGCATCGGGGGTGAGGATTTCCGCGGCGCCGGCCTCGAAATCCGCCACCACGGCGTCCATCGGCATGCCGCCGCCGGCGATCAGGATCCCGGTCTGGCCGGTCGCGCGGAAGTCGACGTCGCGTCCGCGCGCGGCGAAGGCGCGCGTGATGGCGAGCGCCGAGTATTTCTTGCCGAGCGCACAGTCGGTGCCGACGGTTAGGAGGCGCTTGCCCGGGCGCTTGCGGCCCGTAGCCACCGGAATGTTGGGTGGCGGTATGCGCACGTCGATCAGCCTGCGGCCGCAGCGCGCCGCGGCGGCGGCGAGAGGCGGGACGTCGGTGAGCCTGGCGTGCAGGCCGCTCACGAGGTCGAGCCCCGCCTCCAGCGCCTCGATGAGCAGCGGCAGCCAGCGATCGCCGATCATCCCGCCGATGGGCGCCACACCGATGACGAGCCCGCGCGCGCCGCGCGCACGGGCCTCGGCCGGGTCGAGGCGCGGCAGCCCGGTCG
>DASPOP010000074.1:0-2322 GCA_035625955.1 Steroidobacteraceae bacterium
CTGCGGGAGACCTGCGAAGAGCGCGCTGCCGTCGTGGCGCACGAGCGAGGTCTTGCCGTGCATGAGGCGCGCCGCGCGCACTACCTTGCCGCCGAACACCTCGACGATCGACTGGTGCCCGAGGCACACGCCGAGCACCGGGATCGAGCCGGCGAAGGCGCGGATCATGTCCATGGAGACGCCGGCATCGTAGGGCGTGCCGGGGCCCGGCGAGATGCACAGGTGCGTGGGCGCGAGCTCGCGCGCCTCGCGCGGAGTGAGCGCGTCGTTGCGGTAGACGGTCACCTCGGCGCCGAGCACCAGGAACGCCTGCACCAGGTTGTAGGTGAAGGAGTCGTAGTTGTCGATGAGCAGCAGGCGCGGCTTGCTCACAGTCCCTCCTCCGCGAGCTCGAGCGCCCGCACCATGGCCGCGCTCTTGGCGAGCACCTCCTCGTGCTCGGTGCTGGGCACGCTGTCGGCGACGATGCCGGCGCCCGCCTGGTAGCTGTACTCATCGCCCGAGAACACCAGCGTGCGGATGGTGATGGCGTGGTCCATGTCGCCGCGCGCGCCGAAGTAGCCGACCGTGCCGCCGTAGAGGCCGCGGCGCACGGGCTCGAGCTCGTCGATGATCTGCATGGCCCGCACTTTCGGCGCCCCGACGAGCGTTCCGGCCGGGAAGGCCGCGGCGAACAAGTCGAAGGCGTCGCGCCCGGCGGCAAGCTCGCCGTGCACCCCGCTCACCATGTGCATGACGTGACTGTAGCGCTCGATGGCGCGGTAGGGCTCGACGGTGACGCTGCCCGCGGAGGCGACCCTGCCCAGATCGTTGCGGGCAAGGTCGACCAGCATCACGTGCTCGGCGTTTTCCTTGGGATCGGCGCGCAGCTCGATCTCGCGTGCGGCATCGGCCGCAGCGTCGGCGGCGCGCGGACGCGTGCCGGCGATCGGGCGCAGCTGCGCCCGGCGCCCGGAGAGCTTCACCAGCGCCTCGGGAGAGGAGCCCACCACCGCCACCTCGCCGAGCGCGCAGTAGTACATATAAGGAGAGGGGTTGATGAGCCGCAGCGCGCGGTATGCCTGGAACGGGTCGAGCTCGTGGCGGCCGGAGAAGCGGCTCGCCAGCACCATCTGGTAGACGTCGCCCGCGGCGATGTATTGCTGGGTGCGCTCGACGCCCGCCATGTAGGCCTCGCGCGTCCAGGCTGCGGCCGGCGGCGAATAGCGCCCCGGGCGGCGGCCGTTCGGCAGCGCGCCGCGCAGCGCCCGCACCACCTCGCGCCGCAGAGCGCGCCGCTCGGCCTCATCTCCCGCATGCAGCAGCGCGATGCCGCGCGTCAGATGGTCGAACACCAGCACCGAGCGCGGCGCGACGTAGTGGAGCGCCGGCACGCCGCGGTCGGTGCGCGCGCGTGCCGGCAACCGCTCGAACCAGCGCACCACGTCGTAGGCGGCGTAGCCGACCAGTCCCCCGGCGAGCGGCACGCCCGGGATGTCGGGCCTGGGCTGCGGCGCGGCGGCGAGCGCGGCGCGCAGCCCCCCGAGGAGCCCGGCGCCATCCGCCGGGAGCGGCCGGCGCTCGGCCCCGATCGTGAGTCCCGCCTCATCGAGCCGCACCTCGAGCCCGTCGCCGAAGCCGATGAAGGAGTAGCGGGCGAGCCGCTCGCCGCCTTCGACGCTCTCGAGCAGGAAGCGCGGCGCGAATGCGCCGAGCTTCATGAACGCCGAGACCGGCGTGTCGAGGTCACCGGTGATGTCGAAGGCGGTCTGCAAGGTCGAGGCTCCACGAATTACGAAGACAACAAAAAACCCATCCCGGGGTCATCCGGAGATGGGTTTCTGGCGCCGTTTAAGTCTTAAGTCGCTGGGAAAAAGCTAACCGTCAGCCCACTCCGTCATGAAGTGCGCCACCACCAGGAAGTGCGGACGGGCCGGTGTGACATGTTGCGAACGAGTATCCCCGCTTCGGGCGCGGGGCGTCAAGCCGGGCAGCTGCACCCTGCGATGCTGGCCCCGGCTGGCCTTTAAGATCACGAATTGTGATCTTAGACCGATCCACTCCTGCGTTGTGAGCCGAAACATGAAGTCCTGTGGAAACCGCGACGGATCTCGCTTCACGGCCTGGACGAGACTCCTCGTCTCGACGCCGTAGAGCTCGGCCAGGATTTCATCGAGCAACACGCGATGCCCGCGCATCATGACGATCGCGCGTGCAACGTTGTCCTCGGAGACAGGGACAGCCGAGGCGACCACCCGGCTACCGTACCGGCTCCGGCCGGCGAAGGTAATGAACCGTAGCGGTGTGTTTCGCTAGAATGCGCGGCCAGCGAGCCTCACCCCC
>DASPOP010000075.1:0-2527 GCA_035625955.1 Steroidobacteraceae bacterium
GAGGAGACCACTCACTACGGCAGGCTGCGCAACATCGAGCAGTACGCGGTAGGCAAGATGAGGTTCCTGCGCTTCGACTTTACCACCGGCGATGCAGCCGGACAGAACATGGTGACCAAGGCCACGCGTCACGCCTGCATGTGGATCCAGGAGCAGGGCATCGACGGCCTCGAGCACTTCGCGCTGGCCGCCAACCTCGACACCGACAAGAAGCACTCGCTGCTCAACAGCCTGCACACGCGCGGCAAGCGCGTGGTAGCGGAGGTGACGCTGCCGGCCAGACTGATAGAGACGATCATGCATACCACGGCCCGGGCGCTGTTCGAGCAGCGGCAGCTCTCGAACCTGGGCAGCCTGCTGTCGGGCTCGATCAGCAACGGGGCTCATTATGCGAATGGGATCGCCGCGATGTTCATCGCCTGCGGTCAGGATGTGGCCAACGTTGCCGAGTCATCCGCGGGCTTCAGCTACGGCGAGATCAAGGACAACGGCAACTACTACGTCTCCGTGACGATACCCTCGCTGATCGTGGCGACCTACGGCGGCGGCACCGGCCTTCCCACGCAGCGCGAGTGCCTCGAGGTGCTGGGGGCCTACGGACACGACAAGGTCATGAAGTTCGCCGAGATCGTGGCTGCCACGGTCCTGTGTGGCGAGCTGTCGCTGGGCTCGGCGATCGTTGCGGACCAGTGGGTATCCGCCCACGAGGCCCTGGGCAGGAGTCACCCTTAGCGCCCGGTGCGAGGACTAGCCGGCTGCGCCGGCCACGCTGCTGCGGCAATGGCCGGCGATTTCCGTGGCGAGCCTGGGCAGCAGCGCATCGGGCAGGTCGTGGCCCATCCCGTCGATGATGACGAGTTTCGCGCCGGGAACGTTGCGCGCCGTGTCCCGTCCGGCCTCGACCGGCACCAGCGGATCGTCAGTCCCGTGGATTACCAGCGTGGGTGCAACGATCCGTCGCAACAGCCTGCGGCGGTCGCCGGAGGCGACGACCGCGAGCAGCTGCCGGGTCGTCCCGTCCGGGTCGTACGCGCGCCGCACCCAGCCGGTGATGCGCTCTTGCAGCAGCCGCCGTTCCGTCGGGAAGCCCGGACTGCCGATGACGGTGAATACCTCCACGAGATGGTCGATCACTACCGCGCGCTCAGCGTGCGCCGGCGGACGGCGCAGGAATACCTGCAGCGCTTCCTTCCTCGGTCTGGCGCCCTTGCGCCGGCCACTCGCGGACATCATCGACGTCAGGCTGAGGACGCGGCTCGGGAAGCGCGCAGCGAGCACCTGAGCGATCATGCCTCCCAGCGAGGCGCCGACCACGTGCGCCTTGCCGATGCCGAGCGCGTCCATCAGGCCGAGGGTATCTTTCGCCATGTCCTCCAGTGAATAGGGCGCGAGCACCGGCAGCCCGAGGCGCGCGGCAGCGAAGGCCAACAGCGGGCTCGGCCACCGCCGCGCACGGATCCGGCTCGACAGGCCGCAGTCGCGGTTGTCGAAGCGCACCACGCGATAGCCTTCAGCGGCCAGCCGCCGGCAGAAGTCGTCGGGCCAGCCAACGAGCTGCATGCCAAGTCCCATGATGAGCACGATGGCGGGACTCGCCGGATCGCCCAGTGATTCGTACTCGATGGTCAGCCCATTGGCCAATACGGCGGGCATGAAGAAGCGTTCCGCTCAGGCGCCGCCCGACCGCCGCGCCTTGCCGTAGACCAGGCGCCGCAGTCCCCGGCGCTCGAAAGGCTGCCAGGCGCCTTCCGGCTGAGACAGGCGGTCAGCGATGGCGTAGAGCGCCAGCGGATTGAAACCCATCCCCAGGTGACTGGCTTCGACCTCGATGCTTTCGCTGATCGGTCCAGGGTGCTCGACGCTGCACTGCCAGGCCACGATACCGTCGGTACGGCTGAAGATGGAGGTGGTCGGGACGCGCGGCGGCGTGCGCAACGGACCGTGGATGTCCGGTGCGCCGATCCGATGCCCGGTGAGCCACTCGTACAGCCGCCAGGCATTGGTCGCCTTCGGATGGCCGGTGAACGGTGTGCCGAGGGTGATCACGACGCGGACGTGCTCGGGTGCGGCCTTGGCGAGCTCGCGGGCATAGACACCGCCCAGGCTCCAGCCGATCAAACTGACCTTGCGATCGTGCGCGCGCCGCAGCCCCTGCAGCAGCGCCAGGCAGCGCTGCATCACCCCGTCGCGCGGCCCGAGGTTGATCCCCTGCTCCCATCCGTAGGGCACATAGTTGAGGCGCTTGAGGCAACGCCGCAACGGCCGCGTCGTGAGGTCGCCCGCCAGCATGCCTGGCAATACCAGCACGGGATGGCCGTCGCCGCGCGGAGCGAAGCGCAACAGCGGCCGCGTGGCGAGGCCGGCGCCGTACTCGAGTCCCGCGCGCCACTCGAGCGCCATGCGCAACAAACCGGGACGCGGAACCGTGTGGCTGTCCTCTCGATGGTGCGGATCGTGCACGCGCTTTCCTTTCCTCATGCAGCTCGCCTCCGGCGGTGAGTTGTGCCACCAGGGCGGCGTGGCCGCC
>DASPOP010000076.1:0-8004 GCA_035625955.1 Steroidobacteraceae bacterium
CCGCGGCGGCCACATCCTCGCCTTCGTCGACCCGCTGTCCGAGGCCGACTCTGCCGGCAATGACCCGCGCAACCCGATGGCGGGCATGGGAGCCGACAAGTCCTCGCATCTCGGCGAGCTGCTCAGCGCCTGGGGCGTCAAGTTCGACGCCACCCAGGTGGTCGCCGACCGCGGCCACGCGCTCTCGGTGTCGATGCACCAGGGCGAGCCGCCGGTCGAGCACTTAGGCGTGCTCGGCCTCGACAAGTCGAGCTTCACGCCCAACGACGTGATCACCGCCGGACTCTCCAACGTCAACGTCGCGGTCGCGGGCTTCCTCGAGCCGGTGAAGGGCGCGGCGGTGAAATTCGAGCCGCTGCTCGAGTCGAGCTCGGATGCGGAGCTGCTGCCGGTCGAGCGCTTCCGCATGCTGTTCGATCCGGCGACGCTGCGCGAGGGCTTCAAGCCGACCGGCCTGCGCTACACCATCGCCGCGCGCGTCACCGGGGAGGTGCACACGGCCTTCCCCGCGGGTGCGCCCGCGGGTGTGACGCTGCCGGCCGGCACGGCGCCGCTCAAGGCTTCCGCCCATCCGCTCAACCTCGTAGTGATTGCCGACACCGACCTGCTGGCCGATTACCTGTGGGTGCACCAGCAGGAGTTCTTCGGCCAGCGCCTGGCGCAGGCCTGGGCCAGCAACGGCGATCTGGTGCTGAATGCGCTCGACAATCTCGCCGGCAGCGATGACCTGATCAGCGTGCGCGGCCGCGCCACCTTCACCCGGCCGTTCGCGCGGGTCGACAAGCTGCGGCGCGCCGCCGACGACCGCTTCCGCGACAAGGAACACGAGCTCGAGCAGCAGCTGCAGTCAACGGAACAGAAGCTGACTGCGTTGCAGTCCAAGGGCGGCGGGCGCGATCAGGCCTCGCTCATAGTCACGCCGCAGGAGCAGGAGGAGATCGAGCACTTCGGGCAGGAAAAAATCCGCATCCGCAAGGAGCTGCGCGCCGTGCGCGCCGGGCTCGATGCGGATATCTCGCGGCTCGGCACGGAGATCAAGATCGTGGACATCATCGTGATCCCGGCGGCGTTCGCGCTGCTGGCGCTCGGCTTCGCCGCCTGGCGGCGCCGCTCGCGCCGCCGGCCGGCGGAGCAGCAGCCATGACGCCGCGCCGCGCCGCGCTGCTGCTCGGCTGCGGGCTGGTGCTGATCGCGTTTGCGATCTGGCTGTCCTCGCGGCGGCATCTCGAGCATGCGACGCTCGCCGGGGACCTGGTACTGCCGGGCCTCGAGCAGAACGTCAACACCGTGACCGAGGTGGACCTGCGCCGCGGCGACGGCAGTCGCACCAGCCTGAAGAAGGCCTCGGTGGGCTGGGTGGTCGGCGAGCGCGACTGGGCGGCCGAGCCCGGCAAGGTGCGCAAGCTCCTGCTCGATCTCGGCGCGCTGAACGTGGTCGAGGAAAAGACCCGCCTGCCTGCGAACTACGCGCAGCTCGGCGTCGAGGACGTGAGCACGCCGAAGGCGGGCGGCACGCAGATCGACGTCGTCACACCCGGCCGCAGCTTCGCGCTCATCGTCGGCAAGACCTCGAGCGGCAAGTCCGGCTTCGTGCGCGTCGCGGGCACCGCGCCGACTCTCCTCGCGGCTCCCCTCCTCACGCCCGATGCGGATCCCAAGAGCTGGCTCGAGCGCTCACTGATCGATCTGCCCCAGACGCGCATCCGCCAGGTGGACGAGAAACCCGCCGCAGGCGCCTCGTTCAGCACCACGCGCGACAGCAAGGAGCAGCCCGACTTCAGCGTGGCGCCCCTGCCCAAGGGGCGCGTCCTCACCAGCGCCGGCGCCGCGGACTCGATCGCCGCCTCCCTGAGTGCGCTCACGCTCGAGGACGTGCAGAAGGCTGCCGCTCCCGCCGACGCCAAACCGGCGCGGGCCGTGTTCCGCACCTTCGACGGCCTCGAGCTCGAGCTCACCGGCCGCAAGGACGGCACGCGCGCGCTCATCACGCTCGCGGCGCGCTCGACGGCCAGGGAGACGGAAGCCGAGGCGCAGGCACTCACCACGCGGCTCGCGGGTTGGGAGTTCGAGATTCCCGACTACAAGTACGGCGCGATCTTCCGCACGCTGGACGATCTGCTGCAGCCCCCGCCTGAGAAGCCTGCGAAGGCCGCGGCGAAGAAGCCGGCGGCGAAAGCGCCGGCCGGCAGCGCCGCCCAGCCGGCCGCGAAGTAGCGCGCCGCGCACCCGCCGCCGCGCGCGGCGCGGTCAGGGCCTGACCTGGGCGAGGATCCCGAGCGGGCGTCCTTCCGGATCGTTGAAGTGCGCCAGCCATTCCTCGGTGCCGTCGGCGTGTCGATGGATCATGTGCGGCGCCTGACCAAACTCCACTCCGCGCGCGCGCAGCGTCTCGTAAGCGGCGCGGATGTCTTCGACGCGCAGATAGAGAATCGACTCGGGGCCCGGCTTCGCGGTAGCGCTTAAGTACAGCCGCGTGCCACCGCAATCGAAGAACGCGAACGAGCCGAACGTGTAGAGGTGCTTGAGTCCCAGCGTCTTGCCGTACCAGGTCTCGGACTCCTTGATGTCGCGCACCGTGCGCGAAATCTGCGCCAGCGCCCCGAGATTCAGCGTCGTCATGGATTTCTCCTTAGCCGCGAGCGCGCTGCCGCGCGGCTCGCGAAACCAGCGGCGCAGCGCCTGGCGGTTCGCGACCCCGAGCTTCGCCAGCGCATTCGCCACGTGAAACTTGACGGCATCGAGGCTGATGCCGCGGCGCGCGGCGATCTCGCGGTTGCTCATGCCGTGCTGGATGGCATGCACCACGCGCCACTCGGTGGGCGTCAGAACGTCCTCGTGCCGCGGCCGCCCTCTGCCTCTGGTGCTCGTCATGCTCGGGGATCCTAAGTCCTCGGGAGCTGATTTACCCTCCCCCGCGCTCCCTGCCGGGAACGTTTGCTGCGCTGCAGTATTACGCCTCCTGCACGCGGCGGGCGTAGAATTTTTCTGCGCCGCCATGATCGCGCGGCCCGTTCGTCAGGCCGCGCGGCGCCCTAAGGAGGGAACAGTGAGCGCCGTCATCCTCGCCGTGTTCAGCGAATACTCGGCCGCGGACCGTGTCCGCACCCGCCTGGTGAGCGACGGTTTCCCCACCGATCGCGTCGAGCTCACCGCCTCCTGCGAGCCGGGCCGCGCGGGACTGCAGCCCGCGGGATCGGCGCACGAGAAGTTCGTGCAGTACTTCCGCACGCTGCTGAGTGAGGCGGACGAGCGTCCGTTCGTGGAGGGACTCGCCGAGCGCGTCGCGGGCGGCGCCGCCACCATCACCGTGCACCCGCGCGGCGCCATCGAGACCGAGCGCGCCGCCGAGATCCTCGAGGGCGAAGGGGCGGTGGAGGTCGTCGGCCACGATCTCGAGAATCAGCCCTTCGAGCACGCCGCCTCGCGCGGCGAGGGCTACTGGGTGCGTCATTTCATGCTCGACAACCCGACCGGCGCCGACTGCATCTACTGCCGGCTGTTCCCGGGGCACAAGCACTGAATGGCGCGCGCGCCCGAGCCGCGGGCGGGCGCTGCAACCTGATGCCGGGAGTTCCTGCCGGGAGCCCGCAGAACGCGGGCTCCCGGACTTCACAACTCAGCGTCTCAACTCACTGCTGCTTGTCGAGCGTGAAGGTGACGGTCTGCTCGTGCGCCACGTCCTTGTCTTCGATCTTCATCGTCTTGCCGTCCGCAGCGGTCGCGATGCGGATCACGTCCGTGACCTTGCCCTGGCGGTGATCGGTCTCCTCGACCGCGCTCGCCGAGAGTTTCTTCAGCGTCACGGTCGTGTGGCCCGGATCACCCGTGACGGGGTATTCCTTGCCGTCGAACTTCGCGTCATAGCTCTGGCCGTTGGAGCTCATCTTGAACCCGTCGCTGGTCATCGCGTAGGTCACGGTGCGCAGCGCATCGTTTCCAGCGGTCAGCTGGTCCTGCAGCCAGCCTCCGGAGATCGCGTGCGATCCCGCGGGTCCGGCGCTCACACGCTTCTCGGTGAAGGTCCCGGTCACTTCTTTCGTGCCGTCGTAACCGACAAACGTACCGGTGAAGCTCTTGCCGTCCGCCGACACGGTGTCGGTCTCCTTGTTAACCACTTTGCCGGCACGCTTCACGGTGGTCTCGACCGTCGTCGGGTTGACCACCTTCACGTTGGCCGTGTCGTAATAGGCGTGCCCGGTCACGGCGTGATCCATGCCGTCGGCTTTCACCTTGAGCTCGGGATTGCAGCTCGAGCAGGTGTAGGTGCCGTCGGCGAGCAGGAACGAGTCGGGCTTGCCCGTCACCTGGAACGAGTCGAGACGCGATTTCCACGTGCCGTCGAGCGAGCTGCCCGCGAACGCCACCGCGGGCGCCAGCAGCAGCGCTGTCACTGGGATTCTCATTTAGCCACCCCGTTGTTGGTGTAGTTGGTCGGCGCGTCGTTGCGACGCTCCGGGAGCGGCGGAGTGTATGCCCGGCGCAGCGGCTCACCAACAGCGAAGCCCGAGCTCACGGCCTGATGCACTGCGGCAAAGGGACCGAGTGATAACGTGCGCGCATGAGCGAGACCGTGTATGCCGGCGGCTGCCTGTGCGGCGCGGTGCGCTACCAGGTCACGGGAGCGGTCAGCAACCCGTGCTTCTGCCACTGCGCGACCTGCCGCCGCGCGACCGGGGCACCGATGGTGCCGTGGGGCACGTGCGCGCGGGATGCCATGCGGGTCACGCGCGGGCGGTTGAGCGAGTTCCGCTCCTCGGCGCAGGTGTGGCGCGGCTTCTGCGCGCGCTGCGGCACCTCCCTCACCTACCGGCACGAGGCGCGGCCCGCGGAGATCGACGTCACGCTCGCCACGCTCGACGACCCGACGCGCCTCGCGCCCGTGATGCACCTGTGGGTGAAGGATCGGCTGCCGTGGATGGAGATCGGTGATTCCCTGCCGCGCCACGAGGGCGGCGTCACAGGCACCTAAGCGCGTAGCAAAGCGGGCAAAGACCGCGCTCTTTGCCCGCGGGCATGAATGAGCTGGTGGGTTGGCCTGCGCGCCGCGCCGCAGGCCCGGCGCGCCAATCAACTAACGCGTCTTTGACAGCAGTCCCAGCGAGACGGCGGCGAGCAGCGCCGTCGGCAGCCAGGCGAGCAGCACCGGGTTCAGCGCGAATACCACCGTGCTGCTCTCGATCAGGCGCTGCAGCAGGAAGAAGGCGACGCCTAACCCTAAGCCGAGCAGCATGCGCGTGCCGGAACCGGTCGAGCGCAACGGACCGAGCGCGAAGGGGATCGCCAGCAGCGCGCAGAAGCCGATGGCCACGGTGCGCGCGATGCGCGACCAGAACGCAAACACGTACTCGCGTGCATCGAGCGCGTTGCTGCGGTAGTAGCGGATCAGCCGCCACAGCGCGCCGATCGTGAGCTGATCCGGGTCCTGGACGGCGAGGCCGAGAAAACCGGCGGTGACGTTCGACTCGATGATGCGCTCGGCGGGCGGCGTCGAGCTCACCGTGTCGTCGGAGAACCGCGATTCCGCGTAGTCGGTGAGCAGCCACTTGCGGTTGGCGCCGGCGGTGGCGCGCCGCGCGTGCCCGAGGGCGATGAGCTGGTGCTGCGGCGACAGCTCGAAGATCTGCATGCCGCCGAACTGGCGCTCGCCCGACTGGCCGGCGACGTTCAGGATCAGGTCGCCGTCGCGCACCCAGGCGCCGCTGCCGGTGCCGAAGCTCACGTTGCTCAGCTTGCTGAACGCCTTCTGCTCGCGCGCCACCTGCTGCAGCGGCGGCCCGAGAAACTCCCCGAGCACCAGCTCCACGCCGATGAGCAGCCCCGCCGCGATCAATGTCGTGCCGGCGAGGCGCATCACCGACACGCCGGTCGCGCGCACCACGGTGAGCTCGCTGCCGCGTGCCAGGCCGCCCAGGCCGAGCAGCGCGCCGATCAGCACCGTGATCGGCAACAGCTCGTAGGCCTGCTGCGGGAGATTCAGCAACGTGTACCAGAGCGCGCCCCACACGCTGTAGCGACCGATGCCGATGTCGTCCTGCTGGTCGATGAGGACCCACAGCCCCCCGAGCATCAGGAACACGATCATCACCAGCAGCACCGAGCTGAGGATCGTGCGCACCAGATAGCGGTCGAGCACGCTCACAGGCGCCGCACCCGGTAGCGCAGCCGGGTCATCAGCCGCGGGCCGACGATGACCGCGAGCGCGAGCAGCACCACCACCGCATGCGTCCACCACAGCCCGAGCGACACCGGCACGGTGCCGCGGCCGATCCACACCTTGCCGGCCGACACGAGGTTGAGATAGATGAAGTAGATCACCACCGCGAGCCAGACGCGCGCGTAGCGGCCCTGGCGGGGCTTCAGGCGCGCGAGCGGCACGGCGAGCAGCGCCAGCACCATGCAGGTGAGCGGCATGGCGATGCGCCACTGCAGCTCCGCCTGCTCGGGGAGTGCGTTCGAACCGATGAGCTCCGCCGTGGGGCGCGCCTCGAGCGCCGTGACGACGTCGCCCGACTGCGGCACGCGCACCGGCACGACGTGCTCGGCGAAGCGCAGCATGCGGAAGCGGGTGCTGCCGGGCACGCCCTCGAAGCGCTCGCCGTCATAGAGCGTGAGGATGTGCGTCAGCCCATCGGGCGTGACCTCGCGGCGCGCGCGCTGCGCGAGCGCCACCTCGACCACCGGTCCGCGGTTGCGCTCGACGAACACGTTGCCGAGCGTGCCGTCCGCGTTGACCTCCTGCGCGTAGACCACGGCGTTGCTGCCGCCGAAGCTGCGGAACTTGCCGGGCGCGATCGGCGCGAACTGCCCGGCGCGCAGTGCCTCGTTGCGCAGGCCGAGCGCGCGCACCGTGGCCGCCGGCGCCAGCACCAGGGTGAGCCAGGCGAGCGCCGCGGTGAGCAGCGCCGCCAGCAAGGCCACCGGCAGATAGACGTTCGCCGGCCCCGTCCCGCAGGCGAGCGCCGCCGCCATCTCGCTGTCGTGATACAGCCGCCCGAAGGCCAGCACCACGCCGAGCAGCAGCCCCACCGGCAGCAGCACCCACAGGTATTGCAGCGCCCCGAGCCCGATCAGCTCGAGCACGACGCTCTGCGGGTACTGGTTGGCAGCGGCGCGCTCCAGCACTCCGACCAGCTGATTGGCGAGCAGGATCACCAGCAGCACGGCGGTCACCACCAGCCACGCCGCCGCCACCTCCCGCAAAATGTAACGTCCGAGAATCGTCCCCAAGCCCGTTGCGCTCCTGCGATGCCGGAAACCCGGCAGGCTCTTGGGTTACACTTGCAGGCGCTTACACCCGTCGCAGCACATCGCGCGCTGAACAACACCAACGGAGCGAAGCGCTCAAGAGCCGCGGATAAGGTAAATCAGACGCTCGCACGCCTCAACGGCAAGGGGATAGCGGATGGAATTTGCGGTATGGACCAAGGGCCTCCCGACGCTGGCGGTCGACTGCCTGGTCGTGGGCGTGTTCGAGGAGGCCGAGCTCGGCACCGAGGCGCGCGCGGTGGATGCGGCCTGCGGCGGACGGCTGCAGCGCCTGCTGACGCGCGGGGACTTCGCCGGGCGTGCCGGCGACACCCTGCTCATCACCGAGCTCACCGAGCTGCCGGCGCGGCGCGTGCTGCTGGTGGGTCTGGGCGCGCGCGCGCAGCTCTCGCGGCGCAGTTGGCGGCGCGCCTGGGGTGCCGCGCTCACGGCCCTCGGCCGCACCCGCATCGCGAGCGTCGCGCTCGGGCTCGACCGCCCCGCGGCCCGCGAGCTCGACGACTACTACTTCGGCCGCGCGGTCGCGGAGATCGCCGGCGCCACGCTCTATCGCATCAACGATCTGAAAACCGGCAAGAAGCCGCCGGCTCCGGCCCTGAAGAAGGTGCTGGCCGGCCCGGTGCGCAAGGCCGACGCCGCCGCGCGCGGCTTCAAGCACGGCGCGGCGATCGCCAGCGCCGCCGCCATACAGCGCGATCTCGCCAACCTGCCGGCCAACATCTGCACGCCGACCTTCCT
>DASPOP010000077.1:0-2635 GCA_035625955.1 Steroidobacteraceae bacterium
CCAGGCCGTGGACCGCGCCGACTACTCGCGTGCCTACACGCTCATGTCGCAGCTGTCGCTCCCCGGCGAGGACTACTTCCGCGTGCTCGGGCGGATCCACCGCCACCTGCGCCCGCGCACCTACCTCGAGATCGGCGTCTCACGCGGCGACTCGCTCGAGTGCGTCCTGCCCGAGACGCAGGTGCTCGGGATCGATCCGGCGCCGAACCTCGCGAGACCTGCGCCCGCCAACGTCAGGATCTACCGCGAGACCAGCGACGACTTCTTCGCCCGGTACTCGCCGCGCGCCGAGCTCGGCGGACAGCCGGTGGAGCTCGCGTTCATCGACGGCATGCATCATTTCGAATACGCGCTGCGCGACTTCATCAACATCGAACGCTCCTGCTCGGCCGCCTCCGTGATCCTCATACACGACTGTTATCCGCTCGATGAGCGTACGGCGCAGCGCGAGCAGGTGACGGGCTTCTGGAGTGGCGACATCTGGCGGCTGATGCTGCTGCTGCGCACGCAACGGCCGGATCTGGTAGTGCGCACCATCGCGACACCGCCGACCGGGCTCGGCATCGTCCTGAACCCCGACCCCGCCGCGCGCGTGCTCGCGGACCGGCTGGACGAGCTCATCGCGGAGTACCTGGCCAAGGACTTCAGCGTGCTCGCTACGCGCAAGCCCGAGGCGCTCGGGCTCCTCGAGAACCGCTGGCCCGTGATCCGCGCGCTGCTCGACGGACGCCCGGCCGCCTGAGGGCGCGCACCGTTACTCAGGCACAGGGATGTGCCCGCCGCCGCAGGCGGCGAGCGGCGCGCCGAAACCGCGCTTTTGGCGCGCCGCCGCGAGCATCGCGACAGGATGTCCGATGCGAGCTATCGCAGAATGTCCTCGAGCCTGGCACGCCAGGCTCGAAGATGCAGCAGCGTCTTCTTGCGGATGCGCACGATGAACTTCGCCTTCTCGACGAGCTGCATCAGCGCGGGCGCCGCCCAGGACGGGATGCCGGGGCGGAATACGTGCCCTGACTTGAGCGTGCGCGAGCCGCGGAAGGCGGGATACATGCGCCGCACCTGCGCGAGCTCCGCGCCCGGGTCGACACCCATCTCGGTGAGCTTGCGGTAGAAGGCGGTGGGGCGCCCGTCCCCGGTGCGGGTGTGGTCCATGCCGACCGCGTCCACCACGTAGATGGGGTGCCGTCCGCCGATCGTTCCGGCCCAGGCGAGATCGTTCCCCCAGGTGCTGCGCGTCATGCCGAAGGTCGGCAGGAGCTCGCGCAGCGCGGCCTGCGAGAAACACGGCGCCATCACCTCGACAAAGGTCACCCGGCGCAGCACGCACACCGGGTTACGCACCAGCGCATTGATGGTCGTGTGCGTGAACCAGCGCAGCCCCGGCTGCGAGAGATAGGTCGCGTAGCGCTCGCACAGCGTGAAGAAGCGCGACAGGTCGCCGGGCCGGAGGTAGACGTCGTCATCGAGCAGCATGACGTAGGCGTACTCGCGGAACTCCGGGTGCTGGCGCGCGAACTCGAGAAAGCCGTCGAGCTTGTTGAAGCCGCCGTGGGAGTAGAACTCGGCGAGCGCCTCGCTGCGGGGGGTCACGTACCAGGAGACGCAGCAGTCCCAGTTGCGCTGCGGGTCCTCGGCGATCAGGCGGCCGTGGAGCGAATCAGCCCCGGCGCGCACGAACGCGAGGAACGGCCGCCGCATGGGCGGCGCCGTCGCGGCCACCTTATTCCTGCGCCTCCCGCGGCTTCCACGCCTGTGCCAGCTCCTGCTGCTTGCGCGGCGGCACCGGGTCGTAGTGGCTCAGTTCCATGGTGTAGGCGCCCTGGCCTCCGGTGAGCGCCTTGAGGCGCGACTGGTATTCGGAGATCTCCGCGAGCGGCACCAGAGCCTGCAGAGTCGCGCGCTGACCCGGAAGCGTGTCGCTGCCGGAGATGCGTGCCCGCTTGGTGGCGAGGTCGCCGGTTATGTCGCCGATGGCGCTCGCCGGGGCGGTGATCTCCATGCGCATGATCGGCTCGAGCACGATCGGTGTCGCCTTCTGCAGCGCGTCCAGAAACGCCTTGCGCCCCGCCGATACGAAGGCGACCTCCTTGGAGTCGACCGCGTGATGCTTGCCGTCGTAGACGGTGACGCGCACGTCCTGGATCGGAAAACCGGCGAGCGCGCCCTCGGACAGCACCTGCCTGACGCCCTTCTCGACGGCGGGGATGTACTGCCCGGGGATCGCGCCGCCGACGACATCGTCGACGAACTCGAAGCCGGTGCCGCGCCCGAGTGCCTCGATGCGCAGGTACACCTCGCCGAACTGTCCGGCACCGCCGGTCTGCTTCTTGTGCCGGCAGTGCCCTTCGGCGGGGCGGGTGATGGTCTCGCGGTAAGGAATGCTCGGCGGGTGCGTCTTGACGTGCACGCCGTAGCGCTCGGTCATGCGCTCGAGCAGCACCCGCAGGTGAAACTCGCCCATGCCGTACAGCACCGTCTCGTTCACCGCGGCGTGATGCTCGATGCGCACGCACGGGTCCTCGGCGGTGAGCTTGTGGAGCGTGTCGGCGAGGCGCTGCTCATCCCCGCGGCGGTCGGGCTCGATCGCAAGTCCCAGCATCGGCGGCGGGAAGGTCACGGGCTTCAGGTGATAGTT
>DASPOP010000078.1:0-9520 GCA_035625955.1 Steroidobacteraceae bacterium
GGCGGGGCTTCGCTCGCCGCCGCGACCGGCGGCACGGTGCGCAGCCGCGCGCTCGCTCCCGGAACCGACTCGACTCCCCGGCAGACGTGCCGGGCGAGCTCGGCGGTGGCGCCGCCGCGGGAGTAATAGAGCACGAGGATCCCTGCCATCTTGGAACGAGTCTCCGCGGGCGATTGTCACTTAGCTCAAGTAGTATTTCGAACTCTGGCGTTGGGGGACGCAAGCTGGGCGTGATCTGCAAGAAATGCGTGGTAGGGGGGCGTGTTCAGGGCGTGTTCTACCGCGCCAGCGCGGCGCGGCGCGCCCAGGAGCTGGGCGTGCGCGGGCATGCCCGCAATCTGCCCGATGGCCGGGTGGAAGTGCTGGCGTGCGGCGACAGCGAGGTGGTCGAGGCATTCGTGAGCTGGCTGTGGATCGGCTCGTCGGCCTGCAAGGTGACCTCGGTCGAGGCCAGCGATGCCCCGGTGAGCGCGCCGCTCCCGTCCGGTTTCCATACCGCCTGAAAGAGATGGCGATGCGCAAGCACGCACTGCTGCTGCTGGCACCGCTCGTCTGCATCGCGATCGGCAGCGTCGCTGCGCCCCTGGCTGCGCAGACCGTCGCGCCGCCGCCACCACTACCCGCGGCGCCGGCACCGGAGCCTGCGGCGGCCCCGCCCGCGGAAGCACCCGCGGCGCCGGTCCCGACAGCGCCCGCGGCGGCGCAGCCCGCCCCGGCGGAGGCGCCGCCGGCCGCCGAGACGCTGGCGCCGGCGTCGCCGGCTTCTCAAGCTAAGCTCGGGCTCTTCCACCGTCATCCGAAGGGTCAGGCCTGGGTGGCGGCCGCCAATCCGCTCGCGGTGCAGGCGGGGCTCGAGATTCTCGCCAAGGGCGGCGATGCCATCGATGCCGCCGTCGCCGTGCAGACCATGCTGGGTCTGGTCGAGCCGCAGAGCTCGGGGATCTCCGGCGGCGCCTTCATGATGTACTACGACGCGCGCAGCCGCGAGGTGAGCGCGCTCGACGGGCGCGAGAAGGCGCCGGCGGCCGCGCCCGCCAACATGTTCCTCGACGAGCACGGCAAGCCGCTACCGTTCCTCGAGGCGGTGCGCAGCGGCCGCTCCACCGGTGTGCCGGGCGTGGTCGCCATGCTGTACGCCGCGCATGCCAAGTTCGGCTCGATGCGCTGGGCGGAGCTGTTCCAGCCGGCGATCCGCGCCGCCAGCCAGGGCTTCCGCGTGCCGGCGCGCCTCGCGATGTTCCTCGGCGAAGGATCGCCGTTTCCGCCGACTAACGAGATCCGCCAGCTGTTCTCGCGGCCCGACGGCGAATCGCTCGAAGCGGATGACATCTTTCGCAACCCGGAGTACGCGAAGACTCTCGAGCGCATCGCGCACGAGGGCCCGCGCGGCTTCTATGCCGGGCCGGTGGCGCGCGCCCTCGTGGAGGAGACGCACGAGGAGCCGCTGCCGGGCACGATGACGCTGCAGGACCTCGCCGCCTACCGTCCCGAGTGGGACCCGCCGCTGTGCCGTCCCTTCCGCCACTACTCGGTGTGCGCGCCGCCGCCGCCTGCCGGCGGTGTCTCGCTGCTCGAGCTCCTCGGCATGCTGGAGAAGACCGACATCGCCACGCGCGGCCCGAACGACAGCCAGGCCTGGTTCCTGTTCGCCCAGGCGAGCCGCCTCGCCTACGCCGACCGCGACCGCTACGTGGCCGATCCGCACTACGTCCCGGTGCCGGTCGAACGGCTGCTCGATCCCGCGTATCTGAAGCTGCGTGCGCAGCTGATCGGCGAGCATGCCGGACCCGCGCCGTCGCCGGGCGACATCGCGCTGCCGCGCGGCCGGGATGCCACCACCGAGTCGCAGGGCACCAGTCATTTCGTCGTCGTGGACGCCGACGGCAACGTGGTGTCGATGACCACCACGATCGAGTCGGTGTTCGGCTCGGGACGCGCGGTCGCCGGCTTCGTGCTCAACAACCAGCTCACGGATTTCTCCTTCGCCCCGAGCGCCGAGGGGCAGCCGGTCGCCAATGCGGTGCACGGCGGCAAACGTCCGCGCTCCTCGATGTCGCCGGTCATCGTGCTCGATCACGACGGCAATTTCGTGGCGGCGCTCGGCTCACCGGGCGGCTCCGCCATCACCGAATACAACGCCAAGGCGCTCGTGGGGCTGCTCGCCTGGAAGCTGACGCTCAAGCAGGCGATCGAGTTGCCGAATCTGATCGCCCGCGGCGACACCTTCACCGGCGAGCTCGCCAAGTTCACGCCCGAGGTGCTCGCGGGGCTGCGTGAGCGCGGCATGCTCCTGAAGACGGGCCGCGCGGAGAACTCAGGGCTGCACGGCGTCGTGCGCCTTCCCGACGGCACTTACCAGGCAGCGGCGGATTCGCGCCGCGAGGGTACGACTGGCGTGCTCGAGCCGCGGCAGGCGAAGCATAAGGCGGCCGCGACGCATTAGACTACCAGCCCGGGTATTCGGACTTCTCGGATGGGGGGATGCATGCTGGCTCGTCGACTCGTGTGGCTCGTGGCCGGCCTGCTGGTGTCGGGCTCGGCGCTGGGCGAGTTCAAGCCCGACCCAACCGCGCTCGTGAAGGATCTTGAATCGATCGACAGGTCGGACGAACGGTTCACGCTGGTGTTGTGGCTGCCGACTGAGTTCTGGCGAGCGAGCCTCGAGGGCAAGGTCGCCCCGAAGGAAGCCGAAAAGTTCCTCAAGGAACTCGATCCGTACGTAGTCGTTGCGGTCGCCGACGGAGCCACGGGTATCGCTGGCTCGGTGACCTTCTCGGAGCCGGATCTGGTGAAGAGCGCGGTGACGATCGAGGACAGGAGCGGAAATCTCCTGTCGCCGCTGCCGGACTCCCAGGTGTCGGCCGGACTCAGAAACCTGATGCAGATGATGCGGCCCATGTTTGGCAACATGCTGGGTGCGCTCGGCACCCATCTCGCGTTCGTCGCCTTTCCCGGCAGGGAGAAGGGTGGCCGGCGGACGGTCGAGGCCACCAGGGAGGGGACGTTCGTAGTGCACGTCGGGCCATCCTCGGTGCGCTACCGCTTACCGCTCGGGAGCCTGTTACCGCCGGCGGTCGATGAGAAAACCGGTGAATCGTTTCCCGGAAACTACCAATTCAACCCGTTCACGGGCAACAAGCTGAAGCCTGTGCCGGCAGGCACCGCACCGCCGCCGGCCGAAGCGCCGGCAGCGCCTGTGGATCCCAAGTCGCCCACGGGCTGACTAACGTGCGGTTGCGGTCGCGGGGAAACCCAAGTCGTCCGCGCCGCTCCAGCGTCTCCATGCCGTGAGCACGCGGTCCGGGTAGTCGCGCTTGCCCGGGCTGCCGTTGTAGCGCGCGAGCGCCTTGCGCACGTCGTTGTGCTCATAGCCCATGTAATAGCGCAGGATCGCGCAGCCCATGTGCACGTTGGGCGCGACGTGCGTGAGCTCGTAACGGCGCATCCCGAGCTTTTCCGGCCAGAAGGGCATCACCTGCATCAGGCCCACCGCCCCGGCGGATGAGACCGCCCAGCGATCGAAGCGGCTCTCGACCGCCATCAGCGCCATCACCAGGCCCGGCGGCAGGCGCGCTTCGCCCGGGCGGTGGGTCTCGCAATAGACCTGCTTGAGAATCTCGAGCCGCTCGGCGTGATCCTTGACGCTGACGCGCAGCCGCGGCTCCATCAGCGTGTACCAGACCGCCGAATCGTACTGGTCGGTGAAGCACTGCGCCTGCGCGATGGCGCGCGCGACCACGTCGCGCAGCGCCGGGTCGAGCTGCTGATCGGCGCGCGCGCATTCGCAGCCGAGCGCGGCGGCGGCCGCGAGCACCAGCGCGGGCAGGGCGCCCGCAGCGCGCCGGCCGCGCCCGAGAGCCGCCCGCGCCAGCCGCATCGCCTTACCCCGGGCGCTCGAGGCGCGAGCGCATGAAGGCGAGCGCCTCGCCGGCCGGAAACTCGGTGCTCTCGCTGTCGCGCCGGTGCCGGTACTCGAGCTTGCCGGCCTCGAGGCCGCGTTCCGCCACCACCAGCCGATGCGGAATGCCGAGGAGCTCCGCGTCGGCGAACTTGACGCCGGGACGGGCGTCGCGGTCATCGAGCAATACCTCGATCCCGGCGGCGGTGAGCTCGGCGTACAGGGCTTCGGCGGCGGCGCGGACACGGTCGGATTTCTGCAGATTGAGGGGAACCAGCACCACCTGAAAGGGCGCGATCGGCTCCGGCCAGATGATGCCGCGCTCATCGTGATTCTGCTCGATGGCCGCGGCAACGATGCGCGTCACACCAATGCCGTAACAGCCCATGTAGAGCGCCGTCTCCCGCCCGCCCTCGTCCAGGACCAGCGCCTTCATCGGCTCCGAGTACTTGCGTCCGAGCTGGAAGATGTGGCCGACCTCGATGCCGCGGGCGATCCTGAGCCGCCCGCGGCCGGAGGGGCTCGGATCGCCTTCCACGACCTTGCGCAGGTCGGCCGCCGTCGCGGGCGGCACGTCGCGGTCCCAGTTGACGCCGGTGAGGTGCAGGTCCTTCTGGTTGGCGCCGCACACGAAGTCGGCGAGCGCGAGCGCGGAATGATCGGCATAGATGCGGCACTTGAGCCCGACGAGTCCGACGTAGCCCGGCTCGGTGCCGGTAGCCGCGCGCACCCGCTCGGCGCTCGCCAGCTGCAGCGGGCTCGCCACGCCCGGCAGCTTCTGCGCCTTGACGGCGTTCAGCTCATGATCGCCGCGCACCACCAGCGCCACCACGGCGCCGTCGGTGCCCTCGACGATCAGCGTCTTCACGCAGCGCGCGGGATCCACCTTGAGGAAGCGCGCCAGGTCCTCGATGGTGCGCGCACCCGGCGTCGGCACCTTGCGCAGCTCCTGGCGCGGTGCCGGGCGCGGCTCGGCGGGCGGCAGCGCCGCGGCGGCCTCGAGGTTTGCCGCGTAGTCATCGCCGTCGGAGAACACGATCGCATCCTCGCCCGAAGCGGCGAGCACGTGGAACTCCTGGCTGACGTCGCCGCCGATCGCGCCCGAATCGGCGCGCACCGCGCGGAAGGTGAGCCCGGTGCGCGTGAAGATGCGCGTGTAGGCGTCGTACATGGCGCGATAGCCCTCGCGCAGCGACTGCTCGTCGAGGTGAAACGAGTAGGCGTCCTTCATGATGAACTCGCGGGCGCGCATGACGCCGAAGCGCGGGCGCACCTCGTCGCGGAACTTGGTCTGAATCTGGTAGAAATTCACCGGCAGCTGCCGGTAGCTCTTCAACTCGCGCCGCACGATGTCGGTGATCACCTCCTCGTGGGTCGGGCCGGCCACGAAATCGCGCTGGTGGCGGTCCTTGACGCGCAGCAGCTCCGGACCGTACTCGGTCCAGCGTCCCGACTCCTGCCAGAGCTCGGCCGGCTGGATCACCGGCATCACCATCTCGAACGCCCCGGCGCGGTTCATCTCCTCGCGGATGATGCGCTCGACTTTCTGCAGGACGCGCAGGCCGAGCGGCAGCCAGCTGTACAGACCCGCCGCCAGGCGGCGGATGAGTCCGGCGCGCAGCATCAGCTGGTGGCTCACGACCTCCGCCTCGGCGGGGGTTTCCTTTACGGTGTTGATGGGGTACTGCGAGAGACGCATCGTCTTAGGGCTTCTTCCGGAATCGAAACAAGGAGTTGGCATCTTAGCAGGACACCCCTGATAAGATGCCCGCCGATTGGCTATCGAGATGGATACAGAGCCCCCAGCCCGGCCCCGCAGCCGGGCGATTTACCTGCTGCCGAACCTGCTGACGACCGCGTGCCTCTTCTCGGGCTTCTACGCCGTGGTGGCCGCGATCGACAAGCACTTCGCGCCGGCCGGCATGGCCGTGTTCGCGGCCATGATCTTCGACGGGCTCGACGGGCGCATCGCGCGCCTCACGCACACCGAGAGCTCCTTCGGCAAAGAGTACGACAGTCTCGCCGACATGGTGGCCTTCGGAGTGGCGCCTGCGATCGTGGCCTATCAGTGGGGCGTGGTGCGCATCATGGAGTTCGGTGGTTACTGGGGGCGCTTCGGCTGGCTCGCCTGCTTCTTCTATGCGGCCACGGCGGGGCTGCGCCTGGCGCGTTTCAACGCGCGGGCTGCGACCGCCGACAAGCGCTATTTCGAGGGACTGCCGAGCCCGTCGGCCGCCGCCATCGTCGCCGCTTTCGTCTGGTTTTCCAGCGAGTGGCACGAGCCGCGCCTCACGGGCCTGATTCTGGCGTTCATCGTGACCGCGACCGCGGGCGCCTTGATGGTGAGCCGCTTCGGCTACCCGAGCTTCAAGCAGTTCAATCTCGACCGGCGCATCCGTTTCGCCTACATGCTGTTCGTGCTCCTGTTCTTCGTGGCGATCGCGATCGATCCGCCGAGCATCCTGCTCGCGATGTTCGGGGTGTACGCGCTGTCGGCGCCGTTGCTGTGGGCGGGACGGCGCATCCGGCGCCTGGTGCGCGGCGCGCCGGCCCCTGGGGGCTGACCATGGGCGCTCAGCGCGAGCGGCGCCGCGAGTATCTCGAGGCGATCGGCATCGACGTCTGGGTGCCGCGCGCGGCGCCCGCGGCGCAGGCGCCGGTGCCGGCCGCAGAGGCTCCTCGCACGGCGCCCGCGGTGACTGCCGCGACGGCCGGCGAGCCAGGCGGAGAGGTCGCGGCGCGCTGGGAGGCGCTGCGCCAGGAAGTGCTTCGCTGCACCCGTTGTCCGCTGCATCTCACCCGCACTCAGGGCGTGTTCGGCGTCGGGCCGAAGCGCAGCGACTGGCTGGTGATCGGCGAGGCGCCGGGCGCGGAGGAGGACCGGCGCGGGGAGCCGTTCGTGGGCGCGGCCGGTCAGTTGCTCGATGCGATGCTGCGCGCCATCGGGCTCGACCGCACCCGCAACGTCTACATCGCCAATGTGCTGAAGAGCCGGCCGCCCGGCAACCGCGACCCCAAGCCTGAGGAGGTCGCGGCGTGCCTGCCGTACCTGGTGCGGCAGATCGCGCTGCTCCAGCCGAAAATCATGCTGGCGGTCGGACGGATCGCGGCGCAGAACCTGCTCGGCACCGATGCGCCCCTCGGCCGGCTGCGGGGCCAGGTCCATCATTTCGGTGAGCTGAATACACCGCTGGTCGTAACGTATCATCCCGCCTATCTGCTGCGCACACCCGGCGACAAGCGCAAGGCATGGGAGGACCTCAAGTTTGCGCGCAACCTGTATCAGCAGCTCACGCACGGGGCCGTGACCGATGGCCACCGCACCTGAGCTGTTCGGCGCCTCGCCCGAGGCGATCCGCGCGATGCGCGACGCCGACGTTCCCGAGGTCGTCGCGATCGAGCGTGCCTCGTACCAGTTTCCCTGGAGCGAGGGCATCTTCCGTGATTGCCTGCGGGTCGGGTACACCTGCCGCGTGGCGACCCTCGCGCGGCAGGTGGCCGGCTACGGGGTGATGAGCGTCGGGGCGGGCGAGGCGCACATTCTCAACCTGTGCATCGGCGAGGCGTTCCGCTGCCGCGGCCTGGGCAAGCGGTTGCTGACGCTCCTGATCGAGCGGGCCGCGGCCGCCGGCATGAGCGAGGCGTTCCTCGAAGTGCGTCCGTCCAACACCGCGGCCATCCGGCTCTATCTGGCGCACGGCTTCGAGCAGGTCGGCATGCGGCGCGGCTACTACCAGGCCGTCGGCGGGCGCGAGGACGCGGCCGTGCTGCGGCTCGGCTTGCGCGCGGCCCGCAGCCGCTCGAGCTGAGCGGCGCTTCAGCCATGGCTGATCTGGCTGCCGAAATCCATCGGCGACGAACCTTCGCGATCATTTCCCACCCCGACGCGGGCAAGACCACGCTCACCGAGAAGCTGCTGCTGTTCGGCGGCGCGATCCAGATGGCGGGCACGGTCAAGGGCCGCAAGGCCGCGCGCCACGCGACCTCCGACTGGATGCGGCTCGAGCAGCAGCGCGGCATCTCCGTGACCTCTTCGGTGATGCAGTTCCCGTATCGCGACTGCATCGTGAACCTGCTCGATACTCCGGGACACGAGGACTTCTCCGAGGACACCTACCGCACGCTCACCGCGGTGGACTCGGCGCTCATGGTCATCGACTGCGCCAAGGGGGTCGAGGAGCGCACCATCAAGCTCATGGAGGTCTGCCGCCTGCGCGACACGCCGATCATGACCTTCATCAACAAGCTCGACCGCGACGGGCGCACGCCGATCGAGCTGCTCGACGAGATCGAGAGCGTGCTGCGCATCGGCACCGCGCCCGTGACCTGGCCGATCGGCTCAGGTAGGGAGCTGCGCGGCATCTATCACCTCGCCGAGGACCGCATCTACGCCTACGCGGCGGGCGAGCGCGGCCGGGTGGGCGAGAACCGCACCATCGACGGACTCGGCAGCGTCGCCGCCCGCGAGTTTCTCGGGGATCTCGCGCCAGCCTTCCTCGAGGAGATCGAGCTCGTGAAGGGGGCGACCGAGGGCTTCGACCGCGAGGCCTACCGCGCCGGGCAGCAGACGCCGGTGTTCTTCGGCTCCGCCATCAACAACTTCGGCGTCGAAGAGCTGCTCAGCGCCTTCGTGGCGCACGCCCCGGGGCCGCTGCCGCGCACGGCGCGCGAGCGCAGCGTTGCGCCCGAGGAGCCGGCGCTCGCGGGCTTCGTCTTCAAGATCCAGGCCAACATGGATCCGCAGCACCGCGACCGCATCGCGTTCCTGCGCCTGTGCGCCGGCAAATATACCCGCGGCATGCGCCTCTACCACGTGCGCCTCGGCAAAGAGGTGCGGGTCGCCGATGCGCTCACCTTCATGGCGGCCGAGCGTGCCCAGGCCGAGGAGGCCTATGCCGGGGACATCATCGGGCTCCACAACTACGGCACGATCAACATCGGAGACAGCTTCACCCAGGGCGAACGGCTCGCCTTCACCGGTGTGCCGAACTTCGCCCCGGAAATCTTCCGCCGCGCGGTGCTCAAGGATCCGCTGCGCATGAAGGCGCTGCAGAAGGGCCTGTCGCAGCTGTGCGAGGAGGGTGCGACGCAGCTGTTCCGCCCGCTGCGCAACAATGAGCTGATCCTGGGCGCGGTCGGGCAGTTGCAGTTCGAGGTGGTGGCCTTTCGCCTCGCGGACGAGTACGGCGTGCAGTGCGTGTTCGAGCCGGTGACGGTCTACACCGCGCGCTGGGTCGACAGCGCCGATGGAGCGCGCCTCGAGGAATTCCGCACCCGCGCCCACGAGCACCTGGCGCTCGATCACGCCGGCGCGCTGGTCTATCTCGCGCCCTCGCGCGTCAATCTCCAGCTGACGATCGAGCGCTGGCCGGGGATCGCCTTTCACGAGACGCGGGAGCACAGCGACGCGCCGTCGGAGTAATGCCTGCGCGCTACGGCACGCCGCGTGAGTCGGGCGCCCGATGCAGCGCGCGTGATGTTCCCCGGGACACGAGTTCGATAGTTATCGAACTCTGCTTCCCGGAGCCCCGCTAGAGGGGCTTAAGTAGCCAGAGTTCGACGGGCATCGAACATTGCCTCCGGGAGCCCTCGTGCAGGGCCTTCCGGGACCAAAGTTCGATG
>DASPOP010000079.1:0-9795 GCA_035625955.1 Steroidobacteraceae bacterium
AGCCGCTCGCGTGCCACGTGGGTGTAGATCTGCGTCGTCGACAGGTCGCTGTGGCCGAGCAGCATCTGCACCACGCGCAGGTCCGCACCGTGATTGAGCAGGTGGGTTGCGAACGCGTGCCGCAGCGTGTGCGGCGAGAGCTCCTTGGCGACACCGGCCTTGCGAGCATAGCGCTTGATGATGTGCCAGAACGCCTGGCGCGTCATGCGATCGCCGCGCCGGGTCGGGAACAGGTAGTCGGTCTGGCGCTCGAGCAGGATCTCGCCGCGCGGGCCGCGCGTGAACTCGTTGAGCCAGCGCACCGCCTCCTCGCCGAGCGGAATGAGGCGCTCGCGATTGCCCTTGCCCATGATGCGGATGACACCCTGGTTGAGGTTGACCTGCGAGTGCCGCAGGTTCACCAGCTCGGACACCCGCAGGCCCGTGGCGTAGAGCACCTCGAGCATGGTGCGGTCGCGGTTGCCGAGCGGATCGCCGACGGTCGGCGCCCCGAGCAGCGACTCGACCTCCTCCTCACTCAGCGACTTCGGCAGCGAGCGGCCGATCTTGGGCATCGCGATCTGCGCGGTCGGATCCTCACGGATCACGCCCTCGCGCATGTAGTAGCGGAAGAAGCGCCGGAAGCTCGACAGCTGCCGCGCGGTCGAGCGCGGCCGCGCCCCGCCACGCACCCGCGAGGCGATGAACTCCTGCAGGTCGAGGCGCGAGGTGCGCATGATGGGTACGCTGCGCTCGGCGAGCCAGCGCGCGAGCGCGGTAAGATCGGCGCGGTAGGCGGCGAGCGTATTCGGCGAGAGGCCGCGCTCCATCCAGACCGCATCCAGGAAGCGGGTGACCGCCGGGTCCGCGGAATCGGCGTTGGTAGTCATGGAGAGAGCCGCTGCCTGGTTTGACAAGACTTGTCTCGCTGGTCCTCAGGGCGCCCGCGGCGCGGCACGCCGTGTAACAGCCCCGACTTCCGGGTAATGTGGTGAGGACAGTATGGTGAGCGCGACAGATGCACCGACGTGATGATCTTCACATCTGCATTCCGGCATTAACATAAAGAGAACCAGTTCACATCCAAAGTTGGCGCAGCGTCCCACTCCCATGACCGCACAGCCTTCGCGGCGGCCGTTCCGGCTGCGCACGCTGCTCCTGGCTCCGCTCAGGCTCGCGTATGCGCTGTGGACCGCTGCGGCCTTCCTCGCGGTGGGCATCGCCGCGCTGGCGCTGCTGGCGCTGATTCCGGGGCTCAGGCGCCGCCGGGCTGCGGCCCGCCATGCCGCGCGCACCTTCCTGTGGCTCGCCGCGATGCCGCTCACGGTGAAGCATGCGGAGCGGCTGCCGCCGGGACAGTGCGTCGTCGCCTGCAACCACGCGAGCTATCTCGACGGCCCGGTGCTGACCGCGGCGCTGCCGCCGCATTTCGCGTTCGTGATCAAGCGCGAGATGTCCGGCGTGCCGCTCGCCGCAACCGTGCTGCGGCGCCTCGGCTCGGTATTCGTCCAGCGCAACCCGGCCCAGGTCTCGGCCGATGCACGGCGGCTGCTGCGCAACGCCTCCCAGGGCAATTCGCTGGTGTTCTTCCCCGAAGGCACCTTCGATCCGCGTCCCGGCGTACACAAGTTCCACGCCGGGGCGTTCGCGAGCGCCGTGCGCGCCGGCTGCCCGCTGGTGCCGGCGGTGCTGCGCGGCACACGCCGCGCGCTCTGGCCGGGCGGCGCGCTGCCGCTGCCGGGCCCGATCGAGCTCGAGATCCTGCCGCCGATCACGCCGGCTCCAGGAGCTACGACCGAGGCGGTGCCGGCGCTGCGCGATGCGGCGCGTGCCACCATCCTCGCCGCGCTCGGCGAGCCCGACCTCACATGTTCCGACGATACTGCCCGCCCACCTGATACAGCGCCCGTGAGATCTGGCCGAGCGAGCAGACCTTGACGCTCTCCATGAGCTCCGCGAATACGTTGCCGCCGCCGGCGGCGACGTGCTGCAGCGCGCCGAGCGCCGCGGGCGAGCGCTGGGCGTTGCGCGCCTGGAAGGCCCGCACCGCCGCGACCTGGTCCTGCTTCTCCTCCTCGGTCGAGCGGATCAGCTGCGTGCCCTTGTGCTCCTCGGAGGCGTCGGCGCCCGAGAGGTAGGTGTTGACGCCAACGATCGGCAGCGAGCCGTCGTGCTTGCGCGTTTCGTAGTAGAGCGACTCCTCCTGGATCTTGCCGCGCTGGTACATGGTCTCCATCGCCCCGAGCACGCCGCCGCGCTCCGACAGCGCCTCGAACTCCTTGTACACGGCCTCCTCGACCAGGTCCGTCAGGTACTCGATGGCGAACGAGCCCTGCCAGGGATTCTGGATCTTGTTGAGGCCGAGCTCGCGATTGATGATGAGCTGGATGGCGACGGCGCGCCGCACGCTCTCCTCGGTCGGCGTGGTGAGCGCCTCGTCGTAGGCGTTGGTGTGCAGGCTGTTGCAGTTGTCGAACAGCGCATACAGCGCCAGCAGCGTCGTACGGATATCGTTGAAGGAGATCTCGCGCGCGTGCAGGCTGCGCCCCGAAGTCTGCACGTGATACTTGAGCATCTGGCTGCGCGCGCCGGCGTGATAGCGCTCGCGCATGGCGCGCGCCCAGATGCGCCGCGCCACGCGGCCGATGACCACGTACTCCGGATCCATCCCGTTGGAGAAGAAGAACGAGAGGTTCGGCGCGAAGTCGTCGATCCTCATGCCGCGCGCCAGGTAGTACTCGGCGATGGTGAAGCCGTTGGCGAGCGTGAAGGCGAGCTGCGAGACGGGGTTGGCGCCGGCCTCGGCGATGTGATAGCCCGAGATCGACACCGAGTAGAAGTTGCGCACGCGCCGTTCGATGAAGTACTGCTGCACGTCTCCCATCATGCGCAGCGCGAATTCGGTGGAGAAGATGCAGGTGTTCTGCGCCTGGTCCTCCTTGAGGATGTCGGCCTGCACGGTGCCGCGCACCGCCTCGAGCGTCTCGGCGCGAATGCGCTCGTACACCTCGCGCCCGACGAGCTCGTCCCCCGTCACCCCGAGCAGCGCGAGCCCCGAGCCGTCGTGGTGCGGCGGTAGCGCGCCCTTATAGGTCGGGGGCGCCACGCCGCACGCCGTGGCCGCGGCGTTGAGCGCGGCGATCTGCTGCTCGGCCGCGCTCCAGCGCCCTTCCGCCCTCAGGTAGCGCTCCACCTGCTGATCGATGGCGGTGTTCATGAACATGGCGAGCAGCATGGGCGCCGGCCCGTTGATGGTCATGGAGACCGAGGTCGAGGGTGAGCACAGGTCGAAGCCCGAGTAGAGCTTCTTCATGTCATCGAGCGTCGCGATCGAGACGCCGGAGTTGCCGGTGCGGCCGTAGACGTCGGGGCGCGTGTCCGGATCCTCCCCGTAGAGAGTGGTCGAATCGAACGCGGTCGAGAGGCGCGGGCCGTGTCCGTGCGCCAGGTAATGGAAGCGGCGGTTGGTGCGCTCGGGTCCCCCTTCGCCGGCGAACATGCGGGTTGGATCCTCCTCTTCGCGCCGGTAGGGATAGACGCCGCCGGTGTAGGGATAGGCGCCGGGCAGGTTCTCCGTGAGGATGAAATGCAGCAGCTCGCCCCAGTCGCGCGCCTTGGGCACGGCGAGCTTCGGGATCGCCGAGCGCGACAGGCTCTCGGTGTAGTTCTCGCCCTTCACCAGCCGCTCGCGCACCTTGTAGGAGTAGGTCGCATCGGTCGCGGAGCGCACCCGCTCGGGCCATGCCTTGAGCTCGCCGACGCCCTCGGCGCCGACACCTGCGAGCGCGTGGTTGTAGGCGGCGCGCAACTCACGCCGGGTCGCATCGGCCGCGCGCTCCTCGAAGGCGTCCTGCGGATAAGCCTCGAGCGGCGCGGGGAGGCGCGCATCGTGCAGCGCCTTGAGCGACTCGTACAGCCCATAGGCGCGCCGCGCGGCCTGACACTGCTCCTCGGCGCGCGCGCGCGCAGTCCGCCCGCCGTGGGCGATCTCGGCGAGATAGCGCGTGCGGGCTCCGGGAATGAGCGGGGCGCGCACGCTGAGCTCGGTGGGGCCCGCGTCGGCGAGCTGCCAGGAGCCTGCGCCGATGTGCTTGGCTGCGAGCGCCGCGCACAGCGCCGCGAACAGCCGGTTGACGCCCGGATCGTTGAAGCGGCTCGCGATGGTCGGGAACACCGGCAGCTCCGCATCGGCGATCCGGCTGCGCTCGGGATGGTTGCGCCGCCATTGCTTGCGCACGTCGCGCAGGCTGTCGTCCGCGCCGCGCTTCTCGGCCTTGTTGAGCACGATGAAGTCGGCGTAGTCGAGCATGTCGATCTTCTCGAGCTGGCTGGCGGCGCCGTACTCGCTCGTCATGACGTACAGCGACAGATCGACCATGTCGACGATCTCAGTGTCCGACTGGCCGATGCCCGCCGTCTCGACCAGCACCAGGTCGAAACCGCACGCCTGGTAGAGCTGGATCACCTCGCGCAGCACGGCCGAGGTCGCCAGGTGCGCGCGCCGTGTGGCGAGCGAGCGCATGTAGATATTGTCGGACGACAGGCTGTTCATGCGGATGCGGTCACCGAGCAGCGCACCGCCGCTGCGCCGCCGGGTGGGGTCCATCGCGATCACGGCGACCTGCAGCTTGGGGAAGGCGCGCGTGAGGCGCGCGAGCAGCTCGTCGGTGAGGCTCGATTTGCCGGCGCCGCCGGTGCCGGTGATGCCGATCACCGGGGCGCGGTGGCGCGAGCGCCCGAGCGCGCGGCGGATCTGCCCGGCCTGCGGCTCCTCGACCCCCGCGGCGCCCTCGAGCACCGAGATGGTGCGCGCCACCAGCCCGTGGTCGCGCGCGTTCAAGGGACGGAACTCGTACGCCGGCTACGCACCGCGCCGATGCGCCGGAAAACGTCGTCGATCATGCCGGCGAGGCCGAGCCGCCGGCCGTCCTCGGGCGTGTAGATTTTCTCCACCCCGTGCCGCTCGAGCGCCTCGATCTCGTTCGGGGCAATGGTGCCGCCGCCGCCGACCACTACGCGAATGTGCGGATAGCCCCGCTCGCGCAGCATGTCGACCATATAGGCGAAATATTCGTTGTGGCCACCCTGGTAGGAGCTCACCGCGATGGCGTCGGCGTCCTCGTCGATCGCCGCCCGCACGATGTCGGCGACGCTGCGGTTGTGCCCGAGGTGCACCACCTCGGCGCCGCGCGCCTGCAGCAGCCGCCGGATCATGTTGATGGCGGCGTCGTGGCCGTCGAACAGCGAGGCCGCGGACACGAACCTGAGCGGCGGGCGGGCCGGCTGCTCGGGGCCGGGAGCGGCCGCGGGGCCGCCCTTCAGGGGGGCGTTCACGGTTTGTTTACTCTCGGGTAGAATATCTACTCATGAGTATGATCGAGGCTGGAGCGGCGGGTCAACGCGCCGGGCGGTACCCGCCCGATGCTGCGCCGCCCGCGGTCAAGCCGGCACCTGCAGCGCGGCTATAATACTCCGCGCACCCATGAACAGCCGCCGCGCCAGTCCGCCCCCCGCGGGCAAGTCCTCCGCCGCCAGCCCCTCGCCGTGGCGGGCGCGGCGGCGGGACCGGGAGGTGAAGCGCGAGGCCGTGATCCGCGCCGCCGCCCGCGCCTTCAACCGCAAGGGCTACCACAACACCTCGCTGGATGACATCGCCGCGGCGCTCGAGGTCACCAAGCCGACGGTCTACTACTACGTCACCAACAAGGAACACCTGCTGTTCCAGTGCTTCCTCGCCGGGATCGAGCCGATCCACGCCGCCTTCCGCGAGGTGAAGGATCTCGAGGCGCCGGCGCGGGAACGCCTGAATGCGGTGCTGCGCCACTACGGCGAGGCGGTGGCGTCCGACTTCGGCTGGTGCATGGTGCGCGCCGAGGATCAGGACCTCTCCCCCGCCATGAGCCGCCACATCAAGGCGCTCAAGTCCGAGATCGACCAGGGAATCCGCCGCCTGATCCGCGAAGGGGTCCAGGACGGCTCGATCGAGCCCTGCGACCCCAAGATGACCGCGTTTGCGCTCGCCGGCGCTCTCAACTGGATCGCCCACTGGTATCGTGAGGACCAGTCGCTGACCCCGGCCGAGATCGCCGCGGCGTTCGTCACCATATTCGAGGGCGGCCTGCGTCCGCGCAGCGCCTCCCAGGTCGCAACCCGCGCGCCGCTGCGGCGCCGGGTGCGCATCGCCCGCTGAACTACAAGAGGCTTGCCACCATGTCCGCTCCAGACGTCGTCATCGCATCCGCCAAGCGCACGCCCATCGGCGCCTTCATGGGCGCACTCTCCCCTCTCACCGCCGTGCAGCTCGGCAGCGCGGCCATCCAGGCCGCCGTGCAGGCCTCCGGCATCGGGCCCGGCGACATCCAGGAAGTCATCATGGGATGCGTCCTGCCGGCCAACCTCGGCCAGGCACCGGCGCGCCAGGCGGCGCTCGGCGCCGGGATCCCGCAGGGAGTCCCGGCCACCACGATCAACAAGATGTGCGGCTCGGGCCTCAAGGCGGTGATGCTGGCGTCCGAGCAGATCCGCTCGGGCACGGTCGACGTGCTGCTCGCCGGCGGACTCGAGTCGATGACCAATGCGCCCTACATGCTGGCCAAGGCCCGCACCGGCTACCGCATGGGCAACGGCGAAGTCATCGACCACATGATGCGTGACGGGCTCGTGAGTCCCTTCGATGGCAAGGCGATGGGCTGCTTTGCCGACTCGACCGCGGCCAAGTACAACTTCACGCGCGCCCAGCAGGACGCCTTCGCCACCGAGTCGGTACGCCGCGCCATGGCCGCGCTCGAGAAGGGCGAGTTCGACGGCGAGGTGACGCCGCTGACCGTCAAGGGCCGCAAGGGCGATACCGTGATCGCGCGCGACGAGACCCCCGGAACCTGCGACGTGAGCAAGATCGGTACCATGAAGCCGGCCTTCGGCAAAGACGGCACCGTGACGGCCGCGAGCTCCTCCTCGATCTCCGACGGTGCGGCGGCGCTGGTGCTGATGAAGGCCGAGACCGCAGCGGCCCGCGGCGTGAAGCCCCTCGCCCGCGTGCTCGCCTGGGCGAGCCATGCGCAGGAGCCCGAATGGTTCACGACCGCCCCGGTGGGCGCCATCAGCAAGGTGCTCAAGCAGCTCGGCTGGAAACCGCATGACGCCGACCTCTACGAGATCAACGAGGCGTTCGCGGTGGTGACCATGGCGGCGATGCGCGACATCGACATCGATCACGCGCGCGTCAACGTCAACGGCGGCGCCTGCGCGCTCGGCCATCCGATCGGAGCCACGGGGGCGCGCATCCTCACGACGCTCACTCACGCGCTGCGCCGCCGGGGCTTGAAGCGCGGCATCGCCTCGCTCTGCATCGGCGGCGGCGAAGCGGTGGCGGTGGCGATCGAAGTGATCAAGTAATGAAGATCAAGGACGCCCGCGCCGTCGTCACCGGCGGCGCATCGGGCTTGGGCTTCGCGGTCGCCAAGCACATCTGCGCCCACGGCGGCAAGGCCGTGCTCCTCGACATCCAGGAGGGCCCGGGCCGCTCGGCCGCCGCTTTGCTCGGACCGCACGCGCTCTTCGTACGCTGTGACGTCACTTCCGAGATCGAGGTCAACGCCGCCATGGACACGGCGGCTGCGCACCTCGGGCATCTCAACCTGCTGGTGAACTGCGCCGGGGTGGTCGGCGCCGGGCGCATGCTCGGCAAGAACGGGCCCATGGCGGGCGAGTTCTTCACCAAAGTCATTCACATCAACCTGATCGGCACCTTCCTGTGCGACAAGGCGGCGGCGGCTCTCATGCAGCACAACCCCCCGGGCCCGGACGGGGAGCGGGGCCTCTTGATCCACACCTCCTCGGTCGCCGCCTTCGAGGGCCAGATCGGCCAGGCGGCCTACTCCGCCACCAAGGCGGCGGTCGCCGGCATGACGCTGCCGATCGCGCGCGAGCTGGCGCGCTTCGGCATCCGCTGCGTGTCGATCGCGCCCGGTATCTTCCACACGCCGATGATGGACGGCATGCCGAAGGAGGTGCAGGACTCGCTCGGCGCGCAGGTCCCCTTCCCGGCGCGGCTCGGGAGACCCGAGGAGTTCGCGCAGCTGGTCGCCTCGGTGTTCGAGATCCCGATGCTGAACGGCACCACCGTGCGTCTCGACGGCGCCATCCGCATGCAGCCGAAGTAAGCTGCTGTCTTTGAGCCGCCGTACGGCGGCTCCGGGGGAGAGTTTTTGACCGAAGCGAACGGCCAGGCGGCCGCGATCCAACGCGACGTGATGGAATACGACGTCGTGATCGTGGGCGCGGGTCCCGCAGGGCTTGCGTGCGCGATCCGCCTGAAGCAGCTGAAGCCCGCGCTCTCGGTGTGCGTGCTCGAGAAGGCCTCCGCCGTGGGCGCGCACTCGCTCTCGGGCGCGGTGGTCGAGCCGGCGCCGCTCGAAGAGCTGCTGCCGGAGTGGCGCACGGAGTACCCGGGCATGAAAGTGCCCGCAACCGAGGACGACTTCCGCGTCCTCACCCGGAGCGGCTCGTTCAAGCCGGTGCCGGACTTCCTGGTGAAGCTGCTGCCGCGCTCGCTCACCTTCAGTACCCCGTTCAACAACCACGGCAACTACATCATCTCGCTCGGGCAGCTGACGCCCTGGCTGGCTGGCAAGGCGGAGGCCATCGGCGTCGAAATCTTCCCGGGATTTGCGGCGGCCGCGCCGGTGTTCGACGCGCAGGGAGCGGTGGCAGGGGTACAGAGCGGCGACATGGGGCTGGATCGCGACGGCAAGCCGGGTCCGAACTTTACCGCGGGCGTCGAGATCCATGCGCCGCTCACGGTGCTCGGCGAAGGCGCGCGCGGCTCGATCTCGAAACAGCTGATCGCGAAGTTCGATCTCGCACGCGGCCATTGCCCGCAGACCTTTGCGCTCGGCTACAAGGAGCTCTGGCAGCTGCCCGCCGGTCGCGTCAAGCCCGGGCGCATCGAGCATGCCCTCGGGTGGCCCGTCGATTCCCGCACGTATGCCGGCAGCTTTCTCTACCACCTCGACAACGATCGCGTGTATGTCGGCTACATCGTCGGCCTCGACTATCGCGATCCGCGCCTCGCGCCTTTCGAGGCCTTCCAGCAGTACAAGAATCATCCGCGCGTGAAGGCGCTGCTCGAAGGCGGCGAGATCCTCTCGGCCGGCGCGCGCACCATCGCCGCCGGCGGCTGGCAGTCGACGCCGACGCTGGAGATGCCCGGGGCGATCCTGATCGGCGATGCGGGCGGCACGCTCAACTTCGCCAAGATCAAGGGCGTGCACCAGGCGATCCGCTCAGGGATGCTCGCCGGCGAGCACATCGGCGCGACCGGCGGCGGCGCCGGCTTCGATGCGAAGTGGCGCGACTCGGAAGGCGGACGCGAGCTGAAGAAGGTGCGCAACTTCAAGCCCGCGTTCAAGCGCGGCATGTGGCTCGGGCTCGCCAACTCCGCCTGGGAGATGCTCACCGCGGGGCACTCGCCCTGGACGCTCAAGAACACCGCCGACTGGTCGCGCCTCGCGAAGCTCGATGAGTTCGTCTCGCCGGAACGCCACTGGGTGACACGTACGCTGCCGCCCCGTGACCGGGTGTCGTTCGTGTTCTTCGCCGGTAACTCCCATGAGGAAAGCCAGCCGGTCCACCTCAAGGTCGCCGACCTGAATCTCTGCGCCGGACGCTGCGCCACCGAGTTCGGCAATCCCTGCCAGCGCTTCTGCCCGGCGAATGTCTACGAGATGGTCGACGATGGCCGCGGCGGCCGGCGGCTGCAGATCAACGCGGCCAACTGCGTGCACTGCAAGGCCTGCGACATCAAGGATCCCTACC
>DASPOP010000080.1:0-12687 GCA_035625955.1 Steroidobacteraceae bacterium
ACGTCGTCATCACCGACGTCAACATGCCCAACATGGACGGCATCTCGCTGGTGCGCGAGCTGCGGCGCCGGGCCAACTACCGGTTCACGCCGCTCTTGATGCTCACCACCGAGTCGACCGCCGACCGCAAGCAGCAGGGCAAGGAAGCCGGCGCGACCGGCTGGCTGGTGAAACCCTTCGATCCCGACCGCCTGCTGTCCATCGTGACCAAGGTGCTTGCCTGATGGCCACTGCTGCGGCGGACCCGCGCTGCCGCTGCGGGACCCTGGGACTCTCGGCGGAAGCCGCCGCCCTCCTGCTCGCCTTCGCCATGCGCGAGAGCGAGGCGCCGGCGGTCGAGCTCGGCAGCGCGCTCGAGAGGCTCGACCAGGGGCTGCGGCCCGCGGCGGGCGCGCCCGGGCGCGAGACGCTGTCGCGCGACCTGGCGGCGTGCGTGCGCGCCTTGCAGTTTCACGACCGGCTCATGCAGCAGCTCGCCGTGATCCGCAACCTCCTCACCCGGCTCGCCGATCATCCCCTGCCGCAGATGGCAGGCTTCGGCGCGCAGCGCTGGGAGGAGCTGCTGGCGGCGCTGCGCGAGCGCCTCGCCGCGGGCGCGCACGACGAGCTGTTCGAGCTGCTGGTGCGCACCGGCGGCGTCGGTGCGGTGCGTGATGCGGGCGCCGATCAGGCCGAAGGCAGCAGCGAGCTCTTCTGACGGTGCGCCATGGAGACCAACCCGGCCTTGGGCCGTGACCTGCAGCTGCGCACGTTCAGCTTCGGCGAGGAGGACTTCGCCGCGCTGCGCGAGCTGGTGAAGACGCACACCGGCATACATCTCTCCGAGCAGAAGCGCGAGATGGTGTACGGGCGTCTGTCGCGGCGGCTGCGGGCGCTGGGGCTCGAGAGCTTCCGCGCCTATCGCCAGCTGCTCGAGCGGGGCGACAGCGACGAGCTGGTGCAGTTCTGCAACGCCATCACCACCAACCTGACCTCGTTCTTCCGCGAGGCACATCACTTTGAGTACCTGCGCGAGCAGCTGCTCGGCTCCCGCGCTGGCAATCGCGCCGCCTCGCGGCGGCTGCGCTTCTGGTCGGCGGGCTGCTCCTCGGGAGAGGAGCCGTATTCCCTCGCGATGACCGTGCACGAGGCGCTGGCTGACGCGCGCCGCTGGGACATCAAGATCCTGGCGACCGATCTCGACACCGAGGTCCTGTCGCGCGGGCAGCGCGGCGTGTACGAGGAGGAGCGGGTGCGCGGCCTGCCGGCGCAGCGTCTCGAGCGCTTCTTCCACAGGGAAGGCGGCGGTAGGTCCGCCAGCTACACGGTGACCCCGGAGCTGCGCGAGCTGATCACGTTCCGCGAGCTCAACCTGATGCGCGCGCTGCCCATGAAGGGTCCGTTCGACGCGATCTTCTGCCGCAACGTCGTCATCTACTTCGACAAGGACACGCAGCGCGAGCTGTTCGCGCGCATTGCACGGCTGCAGCGACCGGGAGACCTACTGTTTCTCGGGCACTCGGAGAGCCTCTACCGGGTGTCGGACGAGTACACGCTGATCGGCAAGACCATCTACCGGAGGAACTGACGGTGGCGGCGGCGGCCCGTTCCAGCACCACGCCCTGTCCACCCGCCATTGCGGGCTTTCAGGGCATTCATCGCTTCTGGGATCCGGCCACCGCGCGCTGGACCGCCAAAGTGCTCCCCGGGGAGTTCTACGTGACGCGTCACGACGAGGCGATCTCGACCGTGCTCGGCTCGTGCATCTCGGCCTGCATCTGCGACCGCCGCTTAGGGGTCGGCGGCATGAATCACTTCATGCTCCCCGAGAACGCGCGCGGCAGCGCCTCCGATCGCTGGATGGATCCGGCGACAGGGCACGCGACGCGCTACGGCACCCACGCGATGGAATGCCTGATCAACGAGCTGCTCAAGCTCGGCGCGCGGCGCGAGCAGCTCGAGATCAAGCTGTTCGGCGGCGGGCGCATCCTCGCCTCGATGACCGACGTCGGCGCGCACAACGCGGCCTTCGTGCGTCACTACCTCAGGTCCGAAGGGCTCAGGGTCGCGGCCGAGGACCTCGGCGACATCTTCCCGCGCCGCGTCATCTATTTTCCGGAGACCGGCAAGGTTCGGGTGCGCCGGCTCCAGCCATTGGAGGCCACCGCCATCGCCGAGCGCGAGCGGCGCTATCAGGGCGATCTCGCGCGCCACAGCAGCGGCGGCGATGTCGAGCTCTTCTGAAGGGGCGCGCGAGACAAATGCCAGATCCAGGAAGGAACACCGTGCAGACCAAAGAACCCCCGTGCACCGCCGCGGGCCCGCAAGCGCGCGTGCGCGTGCTGATCGTGGACGATTCCGCGCTGGTGCGCCGCATCCTCACCGAGGTGCTGTCGGCCGACCCGGCGCTCGAGGTGGTGGGCACGGCGAGCGACGCCTACATGGCGCGCGACCGGATCAAGCAGCTCAACCCCGACGTGCTCACGCTCGATGTCGAGATGCCGAAGATGGACGGCGTGACCTTCCTGCGCAATCTGATGCGCCTGCGGCCGATGCCGGTGGTGATGGTCTCATCGCTCACCGAGCACGGCGCCGAGGTCACGCTCGATGCGCTCGCGGTCGGCGCCATCGACTACCTGCCGAAACCGAAGATCGACATCGCCGCGACGCTCACCGACTACGCCGATGAGCTGCGCGCCAAGATCCGCTCCGCCGCGACGGCGCGCGTGCGCCCCTATACCGGCCCGGCGGCTGCCAACGGCGGTGCGGCGGTCGCGCCGCGTCTCGGAGTCGACGCGGTGCTCGCCAAGGCGCCGGCCCGGCGCCAGTTCCGCACCACCGACCGCATCATCGCCATCGGCGCCTCGACCGGGGGCACGGAGGCGATCAAGGAAGTGCTGGTGCAGCTGCCGGCCGACACGCCGGGAGTGGTCATCACGCAGCACATTCCCAAGGCCTTCAGCACGCCGTTTGCGCGGCGCATGGACGCCTGCTGCCCGATGACGGTCTGCGAGGCGCAGGACGGCCAGGTGATTCTCCCCGGCCACGTCTACATCGCCCCCGGCGACCAGCATCTGCTCGTGGTGCGCGACGGTGCCCGCTATGTGTGCAGGCTCGACGACGGCCCGCCGGTCAACCGCCACAAGCCGAGCGTCGATGTGCTGTTCCGCTCGGTGGCGCAGCAGGCCGGGCGCAACGCGATCGGCGTGCTCCTCACCGGCATGGGCAAGGACGGCGCCGTGGGTCTCAGGGAGATGCGCGAGGCCGGCAGTCCCACCGTCGCCCAGGATGAGGCGACCAGCGTCGTGTGGGGCATGCCGGGCGAGGCGGTGGCGATCGGTGCAGCGGCGGAAACCCTGCCGCTCGGGCAGGTCGCGGCGCGCCTGAGCGCGCTCGCCGAGTCGATGGACCTGACGCGCGGGCGCTAGCAGCTCAGAACAGATCGACGCTGCCGCACTTCAGGTCATCGTTGAGCTCCCCCGCAGCCAGCAGCTGCTCGCAGTTGCGCACGTTGTTTCGCCCGTGGCTCTTGGCGTAGTAGAGCGCGGCGTCGGCGCGTGCCAGGCACAGAGTCGGAATGTCCTGCGGCGTGATGCGCGTATAGCCGATGCTGACCGTCACGCAGCCTACCTGCGGGAACGGGTAATTCCCGATCGCGGTGTGCAGCCGTTCGAGTGCCACCCGCGCGCCGGCCTGGCTCGCGTGCTCGAGGATCACGATGAACTCCTCGCCGCCGAAGCGGAACAGCTGATCGGCGCCGCGGAACGAGCGCTGCATCAGCCGGCTTATGAGCAGCAGGACCTCATCGCCGAACAGGTGCCCATAGCCGTCGTTGATCGACTTGAAATGGTCGATGTCGACGAGCGCGAGCCAGCTCGGCTCCTGCAGCTCGGGGTCGCAGCCCGCTGCGGCTGGCGCGCCTGAGGTTCCCGGCGAGCCCGACATCCGCTGCCGCAGACCCTCGAATTGCCCTTCGAAGCGCTTGCGGTTGAGGAGGCCTGTGAGGGTGTCCCGCTCGCCGTAGTCCAGCAGCGCGAGATGGTTGCGCACGATGCGCAGAATCCCGCTCACCAGCTCGACCGTGCGCTCCGGCAGCGGGGCCGCGGTCTCGAGCGCCAGCATGGCGACGACGTCAACGGCGCCGTGGATAGGGAAGATCGTCATGAGCCGGCCGTCCGCGGCCTCGCAACGCAGCACTTCGCCACGCAGGGCATGCTGCTGCCAGGCGGCGAAATCAGCCTGCTGCGTGGCCTGTGCGAGGCCGGCGGCGCGGCTTTCGCCGCCGCCGCGGCTCATGCACACCCGCTCTTCGACTCGCGGCCCCTGCTCGTCGTCCACGAGGCGCAGCAGGGTGATCGAATACGGCGCGATGAACTGCAGCAGCAGCCGTACCACCGCCCGTTCCAGGTCGTCACGATCGCGGTGCCGGGTCGCAGCGGCGACGCCGTTGAGCAGCAGGTGTGGCAGGGGGGCGGCCTTGGCGGCGAGTCTTGACTGCAAGCGCTGCGGTGCCACAGCCTCTAGACGTACTCGTCACCCTTGCCGCCGAGTGCGATGGTGCCGGCGGCGGCGAGCTTGCGCGCGGTCTGCAGAATCGTCTTCTGTGCGCCCTCGACATCGGCGACCCGCACCGGGCCCTTGGATTCGAGGTCGTCTTTGAGCATTTCGGCGGCGCGCTGCGACATGTTCTTGAAGATCTTGTCCTTCAGGGACTCGTCGGCACCCTTGAGGGCCAGCAGCAGCTGATCGCCCGGCACCTGGCGCAACAGCTCCTGCATGCTGCGGTCGTCGATACTGCCCAGGTCCTCGAATACGAACACCAGGTCCTCGATGAGCTGGCCGAGCGCCTCGTCGGACTTCTTGATTTGCTCCATGACGGCGCTCTCGTGGCTCGGCTCGAGCGCGTTCATGATGTTGGCGGCCGCCTTCGGTCCGCCGAGCACCGAGGTCTTGGCGGCGGAATTGCCCGAGAACTGCTTTTCGATGATGTCGTCGAGCTCGGTGAGCGCGGTCGGCTGCACGCCGTCGAGCGAGGCGATGCGCACCACCACGTCGGAGCGGATGCCGCTCGGCAGCAGCTGCAGCACCTCGGCCGCATGATCCGGCTCGAGATAGGCGAGCACGATCGCGATCATCTGCGGATGCTCGAGCCGCACCAGCTCGCATACCGCGCGGGCGTCCAGCCACTTGAGCGCTTCCAGTCCCTTGGTCGAGCGTCCGATGCTGATGCGGTCGATGATCGCCGCGGCCTTGTCTTCGCCGAGCGCGTTCACCAGCGCCTTGCGCAGGAACTCATCCGACCCGACGCCGACCGAGGTCTGCGCCTCGACGTTGGTGGTGAAGTCGGACACGACTTTCTCGACGTCGATGCGCGAGACGTTCTTGACTTTCGCCATGGCGAGGCCGACGCGCTGCACCTCCTTGGCACTCATGTGCTTGAGGATCTGCGCGGCCTCCTGCTCTCCGAGCGTGAGCAGCAGGATCGCGGCGCGCTCGGTGCCGTTACGGTTGATTTCCTTCTCAGGCATCCTGGTCGACCCACTCGCGTACGACCTGCGCGACGCGCTTCGGATCCTGGCTCACGAGGGTGCGCGCCTGCGCCAGCTGCTGCTCGTGCGCGAGCGCGGCCGCGGGAGTCGGCGCGGGTCCGGGCAGCGCCGCGCCGTCGGCGCCTTCCGCGAGGCGCGGTGTGCGCAGCGAGGCGAGCAGGCTCTTCATCAGCGGGCGCAGCACCGTCAGCACCAGCACGATGAGCATGATGGCGCCGAGGACGATCTTCAGCCCCTCGTAGAACAGCGGCTTCTCCCACAGGGCCGGCTTCTCGAGATCGCCGCCCGCGGGCGCGGCCGGCTCCTCGGTGAAGGAGGAGTTGACGACGTTGACGACGTCGCCGCGTGCTTCGTCGAATCCCACCGCATCCTTCACCAGCTGGGTGACGTGATCGAGCTGCTCCTGGGTGAGCGCCACGGTGTGCGCCTTGCCGTCCTTGTCGACGCTGTGCGCATCATCGATCAGCACCGCGACCGTGAGGCGCTTCAACTTGCCCGCGGGCTGGCGCGTGTAGGCGAGCGTGCGGTCGATCTCGTAGTTGCGGGTGGTCTCCTTCGAGCTGCTGTCGGTCGAGGGAATGCTGGCCGCGCCCGCCGCGCCCGCCGCGCCCGTCGCCGCGTTGGCAGCGCCGGCTGCCGCGGCGGCGGGCTTGGCGCCGTTCGCGGTGCCCGGCTGCGCGGCCGTGGCGCTCGGGGCCGGCGGGGCGGTAGCGACGCCGGCCGGGGGCGGCTGGTTGCTGAGCGCGCCCGGCACGCCCTGGGAGCCGCCGCCGTCGCGCGTGGTCTGCTCGGAAGTCTGCTCGCTGCGCACGATCTGGCTGTCCGGGCGGTACTGCTCGCGCGCTTCCTCGGTGACCGACATGTCCATCTGGGCGACGACCTGTGCGCGCACCCGGCCGGCGCCGACGAGCGGCGCCAGCAGGCTCTCGACGCGCTGGCGATAGTCGTCCTCCAGGCGGTGCGCCATGTCGAACTGCTGCTCGCGCAGCGAAAACTCGTCGTGCCCGTCGGGCGTCGACAGCAGCCGTCCCTGCTGGTCGACCACGGTGACCTGTCCCGGATCGAGCTCGGGGATGCTGGAGGCGACCAGATTGATGATGGCCTGCACCTGCTCCTGCGCCAGGCGGCGGCCGGCCTTCAGCTGCACGAACACCGAGGCGCTCGCGCCATGATGCTCGCGCACGAATGCCGACTGGCGCGGCACCGCCAGATGCACCCGCGCGGCCTCCACCGGCTTGAGACTCGCGATGGTGCGGGCGAGCTCGGTCTCGAGCGCGTGCTGATAGCGGGCGTTCTCGACGAACTGGCTGACGCCGAAGCCCGGATCCTTGTCGAGTGCGGCAAAACCGCCGCCGCCTTCCGGCAGTCCCTGACCGGCGAGCTTCAGGCGCGCGTCGGTGAGGCGATCGGCCGCCACCTCGATGGCGTTCGAGCCCGGCTGCAGCCGGTAGGGGATCTGCGCCGCATCGAGCGCCTGGGCGATCTGCGCCTGGTCCTCGGCGCCGAGGTTGGCGTAGAGCAGGCTGTAGCTCGGTCCGCGCCACCACAGCGCGATCGTAAGGCCGGCCGCGACCGCGGCGGCCACACCGATGAGGAGCAGCAGCGGTCGCAGGCCCCCGGGAAGGCCGGCAGGGGCGGCGGCGACGCCCGCTTCAGCGGCCATGGCGGTTCACCCGGCTCGCGTGCGAAGCGAGCGCTGCGTTTGCGCGGCTCAGATTCTTCATAAGGACATGTTCATGATTTCCTGATACGCGCTGATCAGGCGGTTGCGTACTTCGTTGAGCGCGCGAAAGGAGACGCTGGCTTTCTGCATCTCGAGCATTACCTGCGGCAGCTCGACTCCCGGAGTGCCGCGCTCGAAGGCGTCGGCGAGCTGGCCGGCGCGCTGCTGCTGCTGGTTTACCTGGTCGATACCGTTGCGCAGGATGTTGGCAAACTCGCTCACCGTCCCCGGCCTGGGTGCCGCGGCGGGCGTGGCCGCCGGGTGC
The DNA here is from genome assembly GCA_035625955.1 of Steroidobacteraceae bacterium. Classification (GTDB taxonomy): domain Bacteria; phylum Pseudomonadota; class Gammaproteobacteria; order Steroidobacterales; family Steroidobacteraceae; genus 13-2-20CM-66-19. The sequence goes on from DASPOP010000080.1 coordinate 7,517, forward strand.
ATCTGCGCCGAGAGCGAGCGGATCTGCGCCAGAACGCGGTCGATTTCCATCTGACTCATGGATGCTGACTCCCGTCACGCCACCGGAACTTCGACGCCGGCTTCACGCAGCCGGGCGAGCTTGTAGCGCAGCGTGCGCGCACTGATGCCGAGCGTCTCGGCCGCCGAACGGCGGTTGCCGTTGCCGGCGCGCAGCGCATTCAGGATCAGGTCGCGCTCGCGCTCATCGAGCGAGGCGGCGAGCGAAGCGGGCGCGGCGGCCGCCGGCCTGAGCTCCGCGGCGCCGTCGTTGGCGAGCTCGAACTGGACGTGCGCAGGCAGGATCATCGGCCCGTTGACCAGGATCAGCGCGCGCTGCAGCAGGTTGTCGAGCTCGCGCACGTTGCCCGGCCAGGGATAGGTGAGCAGCAGATGGGCCGCCTCGGCGCTCAGGGCGGGGATCGGCGCCCCGGCCCGGCAGCGCGCGCCGAGCAGCTGCATGGCGAGCGGCAGCACGTCGTCGCGCCGCGCGCGCAGCGGCGCGATCGCCAGCGGAAACACGTTGAGCCGGTAGTAGAGATCCTCGCGGAAGCGGCCCGCGGCCACCTCCTCGCGCAGCCGCCGGTTGCTGGTCGCCAGCACGCGCACGTCGAGGGGCAGGGGGCTGCGGCCGCCGAGGCGCTCGACCTCGCGCTCCTGCAACACGCGCAGCAGCTTGGCCTGCAGGCCGAGCGGCATCTCGGTCACCTCATCGAGCAGCAGCGTGCCGCCCTGCGCCTGCTCGAACTTGCCCGCATGGCTGGCGTGCGCGCCGGTGAAGGCGCCGCGCTCGTAGCCGAACAGCATCGCCTCGAGCATGGTCTCGGGGATCGCCGCGCAGTTGACGGCGACGAAGGGCTGGCTCCCGCGCGGGGAGTTGCGATGGATGTAGCGCGCCAGCACTTCCTTGCCGGTGCCCGATTCGCCGACGATGAGCACGGTGCACTCGGTGGCGGCGACGCGCTGCGCGAGCTCGAGCAGGCGGCGCGAGTTGGCCGCGCAGGCGACCGGCTCGGCGTCGGTCCGCCCGGCCTTGTCGGCTGCGGGCTGGGAATCGATTGAGTTCTCGCTCATCTCTTGCCTCTCACGCACTCACGAGTGCGGGCAGAGGAAGAAGTGCAAGAGCCGTGCCTGGGAAAGGCGGGTAAAGCGTGCGGCGGGTCACAATGGCGGCAGGCGCTTGCCGCCGGGAGCGTCAATCTTCCGTCAGGCACTCCGCCGTGCCGATGCCGAGCTTGCGCAGCTTCTCGACCAGCGTCGTGCGGCGCAGGTTGAGGAGCCGGGCGGCGTGCGCGACCGTGCCGTTGGCGCTCGCCAGCGCCTGCTCGATGAGGCGGCGCTCGATCGCCGTCAGATAAGCGCGCAGGTCGAGGCCCTCGGCGGGCAACTGCACTGCGGCCGCGCTGGCGGCGGCGCAGGCGGTGACGGCAACCGGGATGTCGGCCTCCAGGTCCGCTGCCGTTTGCGGCTGCCCGCTCTCGAGCAGCTGCATCGTGGCCGCATCGGTGAGCGGCTCGCTGCCGATGACGATGGCCTCGGAGGATTCGCCGAAGGCGGCGAGCCCGGCCGTTTCCCCGGCGGGCGCGTCGATCTCGATCGGCTCGCTCGGCTGATAGCGCGCCGGCAGGTCGCGGATCTCGACGACGCGGCCGGCACAGACGATCGACAGGCGCTCGATGAGGTTGGCGAGCTCGCGCACGTTGCCGGTCCAGGAATGGCGCGCCAGCGCCGCGAGCGTCGCGGCCGACGGCTGCACGCGGCCGCGGCCTTCGGCGACATTCTGCGCGATGAACTCGCGCACCAGCATCGGCAGGTCCTCGATGCGCTCGCGCAACGGCGGCATATCGATGGGGAACACGTTCAGGCGGTGGAACAGATCCTCGCGAAAGCTGCCGCGGGCGATCGAGTCCTCGAGGTTGCGGTGGGTGGCGGCGATGATGCGCACGTTGCAGGGCATGGTAACGTGGTTGCCGACGCGCTCGAAGACGCGCTCCTGCAGCACGCGCAGCAGCTTGACCTGCATGGCGACGCTCATGTCGCCGATCTCGTCGAGGAACAGCGTGCCGCCCTCGGCGATCTCGAAGCGGCCCTTGCGGGCGGTGATGGCGCCGGTGAAGGAGCCCTTCTCGTGTCCGAACAGCTCGGACTCGAGGAGCTCTGCGGGGATGGCGCCGCAATTGACCGCCACGAACGGGCGGTTGCGGCGCGGGCTGAGCTCGTGGATGGTGCGCGCGGCGACTTCCTTGCCGGTCCCTGATTCACCGAGCAGCAGCACCGTGGAGTCGTGCGCGGCCACCTGGCGGATCAGTGTGCTGACCCGGCGGATGGCGAGCGAGTTGCCGCTCAGCATGCGCGACGGACGCGAGTCCGCCGCCGAGGTTATGTTGCCTGACTGGGAGGTCGCCGGCGTGCCGGTGAATGAACCCGCGAGTGCTTCTGCCGCGACCATTCTTCTTCAACCCGTCCCTGTGTGCTCCCGTGACCGATGTTGGTTCACGGGTGTCTGCCTTGACCTGAACGCGGCTGTTATGTTGCTGGAATGAATGTCGGCAATACTGTGAAGCGCTCTTATGTTTGTGAAAAGAGACAAGTGCGCTGCGTGACCCGCATCACGCAGTGCGCCGGTTGGCGCGCGCTCAGCGGCGTGGGTGGCGGGCGCCGGCGATCTGGCGGCGGTGGCGCCGGAAACACAGTTTTTCCAACAGGTCCGCCACCGGCTCGCCGACCGGCACGAAGCGCACCTTGACGTGCCCGTCCGGCGTCACGCTGCTGACGCGGCCGGGCAGGCGCAGCGGCTCCGCCAGGGCATCGTGCAGGTAGATCTCGGCGATGCCCTGCGCGCCGGCCTCCGGAAGGGGGCCGGCGCTGCGCCACACGACGCCCTGCGCGTTGAAACGCACCGGCACCGCCGGCGGGCGCGGGCGGCTGCTTGCCAGCACCTGGCCGACGAGGTCGAGGAGCAGATTTACCTTAAGCTCGAGTCGCAGCAGGTCGGCCGCGTTGGGCGAGTTCTCGTCCGGCTTCTCCACCGCCACCGGGCCGAGCTGATCGAGCGCCTCGCGCGCGTGCAGCAGCCGCGCGTTGCGCTCCATGTAGCCCGCGGCCGCGTCGCGATCCACGCCCTGCGGGAGCGGGCGCCAGGCGAACGGCAGCACGTCCTGGAAGGCGAGCTCATCGTAGAGGACGACGGTATCGGAGCCGTCGAACATGCGCATCTCCTGCACCGACATGGCGCTGCCTAGGCCGGTCCGGCCGAACCGGTGTCGGTCACCCAGGCGCCGCGGATCTCGCGCAGCAGATCATACATGCGCTCGAGCGTGGCGAGGCCGGAGGAGTTGTGCACCGAGCGCAGCTCGCGGCAAATGTACTCGCAAAGGTCGGCCAGGATCGCGAGGATCTCGGTATCGCCGGGCGGCGCGAGCGCCGCGGGGAGCTTGCGGATCCGCGTCATCGCCCAGCGCAGATGCCGGCGCGGATCGTCGCCACGGCTGATGCAGTCACGCGCGAGCTCGACGCATTCCCGCGCGCCCTCGAGCAGCGTGAGGCTGAGCGGCGCCGCCGCACCCGGCGGGCGCACTTCGGGCGCACTCTGATCCGCGCGCAGGGTACTTAAAGTCGCGACTGCCATGGGAGTTTGCGGGTCCTGAAAGCTCACGGCCTCTCGGGACATATAGCGGCATTTGATTCCCATTCTTAAGGCCCGGAAACGCGCCTGTCGGGGCGCGAATCCGGGGCTTTCGGCCGCGAAAATGGGCCCGCAGCGAGGCGCGTATCAGGCCGGGCGCTGGCTCTGTTCCGTATGCCAGGTCCGCAGCGTATCGGCTTCCCGCACCGGATCGAGGCCGGAACGCAGCTTCGAACGGCGGTCCTCCGGGAGGGACTGAAACCACGCCAGGGTGTCGCGCACCGTGGCCTCGAGCTCGCGCGAGCGCAGCCCCGCCTTGCGCGAGGCTTCCATGGATGTGAGCGCGGCGCCCGCGTATTCGCCCTTGCGAGGGGACCAGATCGGCAGGTTCAGCTCTTCGGGCTTTGAGTGTGCCGCGATGAAGTCCTCGTTCACCCAGGTCACCCTGGTGCCGGCCTTCGGTGACGCGCGCTGGCTCGCCGCGATGAGCTCGCCCATGGTGCAGGCGCCCGGAGGCGTGACCGCGTTGAAGATGCCGTTGGTGCGCGCCTCGACGAGCGTCATCATGAAGGACGCGAGATCGCGCACGTCGATGAACTGAATCGGGTCGCTCGGCGCACCGGGCGCGAGCATCTCGCCGCCCCGCGAGACGCGCACCGGCCAGTAGGTGAAGCGGTCGGTGGGGTCGAGCGGTCCGACGATGTAGCCCGGCCTGACGATGCTGATGCGGTCCTTGAAGGCCGCCGCCGAATACTGCTCGCACAGCGCCTTCATCGGTCCGTAGGTGTCGTTGGTGACCTTATCGGCTTCCGGGTCGGCGAGCTTGCCGAGCGGGGAGTGCTCGTCGTTCGGGGTGGCGAAGCCTGCGTAGGCCGAGATACTGGAGATGTAAAGGCAATAACGCACGCTCGGCGCGAGCAGCTCCGCCGACATCTTCACGTACCTGGGGACGTAGCCGGTGTCGTCGATGACGGCATCCCAGTTGCGGCCGCGCAGGGCATCGAGCTGGCCGTTGCGATCGCCGATCAGGGTCTCGACGCCGGCGACCCCACCGGTGGCGCGCTTGCCGCGGTTGAAGTGCGTCACCTTCCAGCCGCGGCGCTGCGCCTCCTCGGTAAGGTGCGGACCGATGAACCCCGTGCCGCCGAGAATCAGCAGCGAACCGGGCTCAGTGGCGGCAAGACTCGCAGGCATTGTGGCGCTGGTCGACAGCCAGGCCGCGGCTTTCAGCACGGTACGGCGGGATGTCATGGTGCCTCCCCGGGGACGCGGGACAGGCTGCCAAGACTCCGCGCTTTGGCGCGCCCGGGCAATACCGCCGTCGTCGCCCCGCCGGCTGCCGGGCGCAGGTTTGACACGTCCTGCCGCGGCTGAGGACAATGCGCGCCCCTCGTGGAAAGGTAGCTCAGCTGGTTAGAGCACGGCACTCATAATGCCGGGGTCGAGGGTTCGAGTCCCTCCCTTTCCATTCAATCGCTTACCCTATCCTGCGGCGACATGGAGCACCGTGCGCGCGGGAGATTCGCGGG
>DASPOP010000081.1:0-6046 GCA_035625955.1 Steroidobacteraceae bacterium
GCCCGATGATCAGCACGAGAAGTCGTTTGCGGAAACTGCCCATTAAAAGCGCTCGAATGCCCACCCCATCGTAGGCGTCCGGCCATGCAGGGAGCGAGGACACGAGCGCGGGAATGAGACCTCCGGCACGTCCGCAGGAGAGGAGAATGGCCTTCCGGGCGCTCGCCGGCCTGGCGGCGCTGCTGTGCGCACTCGCCCCCCCGGGCCCACTGCGCGCGGCCACGCTGGTCATCACCGTCCAGACCGCCGACGGCCATCCCCTCCAGGGGGCCGTCGTCACGGCGCATCCCCTCGATGGCACGCCGCGCAGGCCTGCGCCCATCAAGGCCGTCATGGACCAGATCAACCGTGCATTCGCCCCCGACCTGCTGGTGGTCCCGGTCGGCTCCACCGTGACCTTCCCGAACTCCGACTCAGTGAGCCACCAGATCTACTCGTTCTCTCCGGCGAAGCGCTTTCAGCTGCCGCTCTACCGCGGCACGCCCTATCCGCCCGTGCATTTCGACCAGGCGGGTGTGGTGACTCTGGGCTGCAACATTCACGACGAGATGGTCGGCTATCTCGTGGTCACCGACGCCGCGTACTACGGACGCACCGACGCGAAGGGGGCCTGGTCGAACGAGCTGGCGCGCGGCCGCTACCGCATCACGATCTGGCATCCGCGCATGCGCGATGAGGCCCCCGACCTCGAGCGTGAGCTCACGATCGGCGAGGGCGACCATGCGGAGCTCACCCTGCGGCTCAACAAGTCGCTCACGCCCGCGCGGCTCGCCGAGCGGCCGCATTCCTGGGACTACTGACTTGCGTCTCGCCGTGCTGCTCTTGCCGCTCACCTGGCTCGCGCTCGCCGCCGTCGCCCGGGCCGACGGCTGGGAGGTCGACCTCGATGGGCGGCTCGTGAGCTCCAACGCCGATCCCTCCTACACCCAGGGCGGTATCAGCGGCGCGCGCTTCGATCAGGATCAGTCGGGTCTCAGGCTCGGACGCGCGCGCCTCGCGCTCACCGAGTCGCTCGGTGAGCTCTGGAGCGTGCACCTCGATGCCTCCGCCTGGGGCGACCACGACCGCATCCCCATCGGGCTCACCGAAGCCTACCTGCAGTTCCGTCCCTACCCCTTCGCGGGCTACCGCCTGCGAGTCAAGGCCGGCGCGTTCTATCCGCCCGTGTCCCTCGAGAACCGCGCCTCGGGGTGGGAGTCGCCCTACACGCTGTCCTACTCCGCGATCGACAGCTGGCTGGCGATCGAGGTGCGCACCATCGGCGTCGAGGCGACCCTCGACTGGCTCGGCACACGGCAAGGCCATGCCTTCGACCTCGGGGCGACCGGTGGCGTGTTCGGCTGGAATGAGGGTGCCGGCGGCTTCATCGCCGGCGACGGCTTCACGCTCACCGATCGCCAGACTCCCTACGGCGGGCGCGTGGGGCTGCCCGGCGATCCGGTGCTGATGAACTTCGAGCCGTTCCGCCAGTTCGACGGGCGAGTGGGAGTCTACGGTGGCTTCGAGCTGCGCTGGCTCGATCGCGTGGTGCTGCGGGCGCTGCGCTACGACAACCGCGCCGACCCTACCGCCGTGGACAACGCCACCAACGCCATCGCCTGGGAGACGAGCTTCGACAGCGTGGGGCTGCGCGCCGAGAGCGCCGACGGCTGGACCGGGATCGTGCAGGGCCTGAAGGGCAACACGGCCATCGAGCCGGGCGGCTTCTACCTGACCTGGCCGTTCAAGGCCGAGTACGCGCTGCTCGGAAAGCGGCTCGGCAGGCACATGCTGAGCCTGCGGTACGACCGCTTCGAGGTCGACACCAGCATCGCCGAGGGCGACGGCTCGGAGAGCGGACACGCCTGGACCGCCGCTTACGTCTTCACACCCAGCGAGCACTGGCGCTTCACGCTCGAGTGGCTGCGGGTGACCAGCAATTCCTACTACCGCAACGACGTCTTCGGGCTCGCCGCGCTCGCCAGCGAGACGCAGCTGCAGCTCGCGGTGCGCTACGCGCTCGGGTCGGGCGTGTACTAGTTAGATTGGCCGAAATCGCAGGAAGCGATTTCGGCAGACATCACCTCGATTGCCGCCGGCAAAAGGCGTGACTTTTGCCGGCTGCGCTTCAGGAAGCGATCTCGGCGGACATCACTCCGTTGACCGCCGGCAAAAAAGCGGGGCGCGAGGCGCCTCAGCCCCGATCACTTCAGAAGCCGAGCACTCCGTAGCAAAGTTGGCGCAGGGGTCTTTTGCCGGCTGCGCAGCAGCCTAGCGATAACGGGCGAGAATCTTCTCGAGTCCTTTCGAGCCCGGCGACAGCGTCTCGTACGGGATCGTGTTGAGCGGCGCGGCGGGCGTCGAGTTCACCTGGTGGAACTCGTGCTGCGCGGTCTCGTCGACGAATAACAGCCCGGTGAGGTATTCCCCCGCCTTCATGCGCTCGCCGATGTGCGCCGCGGCGGCGGTGCGGTCGGTCGGATCGTAGGCGGCGTCGAGCTTGCGCAGCACGATGCGGCTGCCGTCGTGCATGACCACCGGAACGGCCTCGCCTTCCTTGTATTCGACACTGATCTCGCGCTCGAGGGGCACGAAATCCGTCTGCACCGCCGGCTCATAGTGCTCGCGCGTGTAGGCGTAGCTCTTGGTCGAGCCCTCGTGGTCGTTGAAGGTCACGCACGGCGAGAGCACGTCGATCAGCGCGAAGCCGCGGTGCGCCAGGCCCGCCTGGATGAGCGGCACCAGCTGCTGCTTGTCGCCGGAGAAGCTGCGCGCCACGAAGGACGCCCCGAGCGTCATGGCCAGCAGCACCGGATCGATCGGCGGCTGGAAATTGGTCTCGCCCTTCTTCGCCTTGGTACCGATGTCGGCGGAGGCCGAGAACTGCCCCTTGGTGAGGCCGTACACGCCGTTGTTCTCGATGATGTAGAGCATGTCGACGTTGCGGCGGATGGCGTGGCAGAACTGGCCGAGCCCGATCGAGAGCGTGTCGCCGTCGCCGGAGACGCCGATGTAGGTGAGATTGCGGTTGGCGGCGTTCGCCCCCATGGCGATGGATGGCATGCGCCCGTGCACCGAGTTGAAGCCGTGGCCGCCGGAGACGAAGTAGGCGGTGGTCTTGGAGGAGCAGCCGATCCCCGAGAGCTTCACCACGTTCTGCGGCTCGAGCGACAGCCCCCAGCTCGCCTCGACGATCGCCGCGGTGATCGAGTCGTGGCCGCAGCCGGCGCACAGCGTCGACAGCGCCCCCTCGTAGTCGCGCCGCGTGAGCCCGAGCGTGTTGCGCGGCAGCGAGGGGTGGGCGACTTTGGGTTTGGCGATGAAGGTCATGCCGGAACTCCGGAAAGCTTCGGTTGCGCCACGCGCTCGTGCTGCAGCTCCCCGAGCACCCCGTCGACGATGAACGCCGAGGAGATCGGCAGCCCCGAGTAGTGCAGCAGCGAGCGGAGCCTGGACTTCTCGACGGTGGTCTCGAGCGTCAGCAGCGAGCGCAGCTGCGCGTCGCGGTTCTGCTCGACGACGAACAGCAGCTCGTGCGCCGCCAGGAAGCGCTCGACGTCCTCGCTGAAGGGGAAGGAGCGCACGCGCATGTAATCCACGGCCACGCCGCGAGAGCTAAGCAGGTCGCGTGCCTCGCGAATCGCCCCGTCGCAGCTGCCGATGGAGACGAGGCCGATTTTCGAGTCCGAGGTCGCATCGATGATCGCGCGCGGCACCAGCCGTTTCGCCGTCGCCCACTTGCGCATCAGCCGGTCGAGCACGATCTGGTACTCGGCCGAGTCCTCGGTATAGGCGCCGTACTGGTTGTGGCCCGAGCCGCGCGTGAAGTAGGCGGCTTTCGGATCCACGCCCGGCAACGTCCGGTAGCCGATGCCGTCATCATCGACGTCGAGGAAGCGGTAGAACTTCTTGAGCTTCTGGACCTCCTCCTTGCCGAGCATCTTGCCGCGGTCGGGACGGTAGTCGTCGTCCCACTTCAGATCCCGACACATCCAGTCGTTCATGCCGATATCGAGATCCGACAGCACCAGCACCGGAGTCTGCAGCCGCTCGGCAAGATCGAAGGCCTGCACCGCCATGTAGAAGCATTCCTCCGGGTTGGCCGGATAGAGACATACGTGGCGGGTGTCGCCGTGCGAGGCATAGGCCGCGAGCATCAGATCGCCCTGCTGCGTGCGGGTCGGCATGCCGGTCGAGGGTCCGACGCGCTGGACGTCGAAGATCACCGTCGGCACCTCGGCGTAATAGGCGAGCCCCAGGAACTCGTTCATCAGCGAGATGCCGGGACCCGAGGTCGCGGTGAAGGCGCGGGCGCCGTTCCACATGGCGCCGATCACCATGCCGACGGCGGCGAGCTCGTCCTCCGCCTGGATGAAGGCGAAGTTGTGGGTGCCGGTGTCCTTATCGACGCGGGTGCGGTCGGCGAACATCTTGAACGCGTCCATGAGCGAGGTGGACGGCGTGATCGGGTACCAGGCAGCGACGGTGGCGCCCGCGAACACGCAGCCCAGAGCGGCGGCGGTGTTGCCGTCGATCATGACGTGGCCGGCGGTGCGGTCCATCGCCTCGACCTTGAGCGGCAGCGGGCAGGCGAAGTTGGCCTTCGCATAGTCATAGCCGAGCTGGATCGCCTTCATGTTGCTCTCGACCAGCTGCGGCTTCTTCGCGTAGGTCTCGGCGAGCAGCTCGCGGATGCGCGCCAGGTCGAGATCGAGCAGCGCCGCCAGCACGCCCGCATAGCAGATGTTCTTCATCAGGATGCGGGTGCGCACGCCGTTGAAGCTCTCGTTGCAGAGTTTGGCGAGCGGCACGCCGAGCACCGTGATGTCGTCGCGCTTCAAGAGCGCCGGCCGCGGCCAGGTCGAGTCGTACACCAGGTAGCCGCCCGGGGCGACCTCGCGCACGTCGCGCGCGTAGGTCTCGGCGTTCATCGCCACCATGAGGTCGACGCGGCCCGAGCGGGCGCCGTAGCCCTCGCGGGTCACGCGGATCTCGTACCAGGTGGGCAGGCCCTGGATGTTCGAGGGGAAGTAGTTCTTGCCCATCACCGGGATGCCGCTCCTGAAGATCGACTTCATGAGCAGCGTGTTGGCGCTCGCCGAGCCGGTGCCGTTCACCGTGGCGATCTTGATGGTGAAATCATTGACGCGTGTGGCTGTGGGGGACATGAGTGGAGGTGTGCTCGAGTGGCGGCGCGGGGTTCAGGCGATCTTCTTCGCGGAGCCGGCCGGCAGCGGCTGCGGCTGATCACCGGCCTGCGGCCAGTGGAGCGCGGATTTCTGCATGTCCCAGGCGGCGGTCGGACAGCGCTCGGCGCACAGTCCGCAGTGCACGCACAGGTCCTCGTCCTTGACCATGACGCGGCCGGTCTGCGGCAGCGCGGCCGAGACGTACAGCGGCTGGGCGAGATTCCTGGCCGGCGCCTTGAGACGCGTGCGCAGCTCGGCCTCCGGTCCGTTGTGGGTGATGGTGAGGCAGTCCACCGGGCAGATGTCGAGGCAGGCATCGCACTCGATGCAGAGCCTGGCGGCGAACACGGTCTGCACGTCGCAGTTGAGGCAGCGCTGCACCTCCTGCTCGGCCTGCTCGGCGGTGAAGCCGAGCTCGACCTCGATGTTGAGCTTCTTGAAGCGCTCCTTGATCGATACGTGCGGCATCAGCCGCCGCTCGACCGGCGTGTAGTCGTTGGAGTACGACCACTCGTGCATGCCCATCTTGCGGCTCTGCAGGTTGATGCCGGGCGGCAAGCGCTCGGCCACCGGCTCGCCCTGGCAGTGGCGGTGGATGGAGATGGCCGCCTGGTGGCCGTGCTCGACCGCCCAGATGATGTTCTTCGGCCCGAAGGCCGCATCGCCGCCGAAGTACACGCCCGGGCGGGTCGACTGGAAGGTCACCTTGTCGATGACCGGCACGTCCCACTTGTCGAACTCGATGCCGAGGTCGCGCTCGATCCAGGGGAAAGCGTTCTCCTGTCCGATCGCGAGGATCACGTCGTCAGCCGGCAGAAAAACCGTGTCGATCACCCGCGAGTTCTTGGCGGCGGCGTCCCATTCCAGCCTCTCGAACT
>DASPOP010000082.1:0-6941 GCA_035625955.1 Steroidobacteraceae bacterium
CGCTGCTGCGCGCGCGCGCCATCGAGAACCTCTGTTACGTGATCGCCCCGGCGCAGTCCGGGATCCATCCGAACGGACGCGAGACCTATGGAGACAGCATGATCGTCGATTACTGGGGCCGGGTATTGAAGCGCATGCCGCGGGGCCGCGGCTGCGCCGTGGCGGAGGTGGACCTGGCGCGCCAGAGCGCCGTGCGCGAGAGCTTCCCGTCCCTCAGACACCGTAGGTTCACCGGAGACGCGCACCCGTGAGCACGCCCGAATCGCAGCTCCCCGTGCCCGCTGCACCGCCGGCGGCCGATCCGCTCAGCCTGGCGCGCGAGCTGATCCTGCGACCCGGCGGCCTCGACGACCGCCGCATCGACGACGTGTTCGGCGAGGTGCTGACGCACTCGGTCGACTTCGCCGACCTTTATTTCCAGCTCGCCCATCAGGAGTCCTGGTCGCTCGAGGACGGCATCGTCAAGGACGGCAGCGCCAGCATCGAGCAGGGCGTCGGCGTGCGTGCGCTCGCCGGCGAGAAGACCGGTTTCGCCTACTCCGATGAGATCGTGCTGCCGGCGCTCGAGGAGGCCTCACGCGCCGCGCGCGCCATCGCCGTGCAGGGCGGGGAGCGCCGCGTCAGCGCCTGGCGCGCGGCTCTCGGCCACCAGCTGTACCTGCCGGCGGATCCGGCGGCGGCTCTCGCCACCGCCGACAAGGTGGCCTGGCTGGAGCGCGTCGATCGCGAGGCGCGGCGGCTCGACCCGCGCATCGTGCACGTCAACGCGAGCCTGGTCGCGGTGCACGAGGTGGTGCTGATCGCCACCAGCGAGGGTGAGCTCTCGGCCGACGTGCGCCCGCTGGTACGTTTCAACGTCTCGGTGCTGGTCGAGCACAATGGCCGCCGCGAGCAGGGTTATGCCGGTGCCGGCGGGCGCTACTCGCTCGCCGACCTGGTCGCGAGCGACAAGCCGCTCGAGCTGGCGCGCGAGGCGGTGCGGCAGGCGCTGGTGAATCTCGAGGCCGTGCCGGCCCCCGCCGGCACCATGACGGTGGTGCTCGGCCCCGGCTGGCCCGGGATCCTCCTGCACGAGGCCATCGGCCACGGGCTCGAGGGAGATTTCAACCGCAAGGGCACCTCGGCGTTCGCCAACCGCATCGGCGAACGGGTGGCGGCGGCGGAGTGCACGGTGGTGGACGACGGCACGCTGGCGCGCCGCCGCGGCTCCCTCAACATCGACGACGAGGGCACTCCGACCCAGTGCACGACGCTCATCGAAAACGGCATCCTGCGGCGCTACATGCAGGATCGGCTCAATGCGCGCCTGATGGGAGTCGCACCCACCGGCAACGGCCGGCGCGAGTCCTTCGCCCATACGACGCTGCCGCGCATGACCAACACCTACATGCGGCCCGGTCCCCACGATCCCGCGGATATCATCCGCTCGGTGCCACGCGGCATCTATGCGGTGAATTTCGGCGGCGGCCAGGTGGACATCACCTCGGGAAAGTTCGTGTTCTCGGCGAGCGAGGCCTACCTGATCGAGAAGGGGCGCGTCACCACGCCGCTGAAGGGCGCGACCCTCATCGGCAACGGGCCCGATGTGCTGACGCGCGTCAGCATGGTGGGGAACGATCTGAAGCTCGACGAGGGCGTCGGCACCTGCGGCAAGGAGGGGCAGAGCGTGCCGGTCGGCGTCGGTCAGCCGACCCTCAAGATCGAGGGCCTTACCGTGGGCGGCACCGCATGAGGCTTGTCGTTCGCAGCTGACGTCGGCTTTCCACGACATTTCGCCATTCTCGACACACAGCGCCAATATGTGCCCTGCACGGGCACGCGGCGATCCGCGATGCTGGCACTCGCGGGCGGAGCAGGATCGCCCCCGCGTGCGCAGGCAGCGCGGCCCGCACCGAGCTCTGAGACATAATCGGGAGCGTTGGCAGGTTTGTGAATTTCCACACGCCCTCGAGGAAGCCGAGTCCGTAGCGTGCATCCGGCAGACACTGCCGCAGGAAGGAAGTCACGATGCAAGCCGAGCACAACATCATTTCGCTGGCCGACACCTCCACCCTGAAGCTCCCCGCGGAGCTGCTGGCGGAGCTCAAGCGGCACGCGAAGCAGAAGACCGACTTTCGCGTCGAGAGCTTCAAGCCCTCCCTCATGGATCGCCTGCTCGGCTTGTTCGGCCTGAAATAGCCTCGCCCGAAATAGCCCTCACAGCGCACCGCGCCAGCGCCCGCCGGCGGCTTTGCGGGGGCGAGTATCCGCCGCCGTGCCGGCACGTTAGGATGCCGGCATGGAGCGCCGCCGTCTTTCGCGTCCGGTCTACGAAGGGCTGCCCTGGTTCTACATGGCCTGCGGCCTCGCGGCCCTTGGGGCCAGCTACCTGCTGGCGGCGCACGGGGCGCTGAGCCTGGCCACCGGACTCCTCGGCCTGGCCGCGCTGGTGTACGGAATCGTCGTGTTCCTGCGCCGCCGCGACTACCGGGCGCTAAGCCGCGAGTACGGCAACCCCGACTCGATCAGCGACGACGATCCGGGCTGAGGCGCCCCGGCCTCAACGGCCGGCGCTGCGCGTCTCTTTGGAGCGCTTGTCTTTGGAGTGCTCGTCCGGCTCTTCGGCGGGCGGCGCATGCAGCTCCGGAATGTCGCCGAGCGCCGGGAGCTTCGGCTCGGTCTCGTGCGCAGTCGGGCGGCCGCGCAGCGCGCGCTCATCCACGTAGATGAGCTCGTGCTTGCCGATCAGCACCACGTCACCGTCGTTCAGGTAGTGGCGCCGCACGCGCGCGGATTTCACGTAGATGCCGTTGGTGCTGTTCAGATCCTCGATCACGCAGGAGTGCGCGGTGGTGATGATCTGACAGTGATGGCGGCTCACGAAGCGGCTGTCGATGTGCACGTCGTTGTCGGGGGTGCGCCCGACGATGAGCCGGCCGATGCGCAGCGGCACCTCCTGCACGGTGCGCCCGTCGGTGGCCACGAGAAGCTTGCCGACCGGCTCGGAGGCGGGCGCATGCTGCACGGCGCCCTCGTTTGCGGCCGCCGCGTGCGGCGCCGACTGCTGCCCGGCCTGCTGCGCTGCCGACTCGTGCGCCACCGCGTCCTGCAGTACCGCCTCGCGCGCGTGCGGCGCGCCTGCGCTTCCCGGCGCCGCCGCGCCTGCGGCCGGCGCGGCGCTCGGGTCGCGTGCGCCATACAGTGGCCAGCGCAGCTCCGTGACCGCGCTGGCGATGTCGGCCATCTGCACCGAGTCGCGGTTCTCCGTGTAGGCCGCCATCATCGCGGTATCGCACAGCGTGTTGATGAGCCGCGGTACCCCGCCGGTGTAGCGGTAGATCTCGTGGAAGGTGTCGGGCGCGAAGATGTCGCGGTCGCCGGCTCCTGCCACCTCGAGCCGATGCTCGATATAGGATCGGGTCTCCGCCTCCGACAGCGTCGCCAGATGAAAGCGCAGCCGCACGCGCTGCGTGAGCTGCTCGAGCCTCGGGGAGTTCAGCGTCACGTTGAGCTCGGGCTGCCCGGCGAGAATGATGCGCAGCACCTTTTCCTTGGTGGTCTCGACGCCCGACAGCAGGCGGATCTCCTCGAGCACGCGCGGCTCGAGATTCTGCGCCTCGTCGACGATCAGCAGCACCTTGCGTCCGGCGGCGTGCTGCTCGATGAGGAAGTTATTGAGGGTGCTGAGCAGTTCCGCCTTGCGCATCTTGAAGGGTGAGAACCCGAACTGCACCAGCACCGTCTGCAGGAAATCCGTGGTCGTCACCTGGGTCTGGTTGATCTGCGCCACCACCACGTCGGCCGGGACTTCCTTGAGAAACGACTCGATGAGCGTGGTCTTGCCCGAGCCGATCTCCCCGGTGATCACCACGAAGCCGTCGGTGAACCAGATGGTCGACTCCATGTAGGCCTTGGCGCGCGCATGTTGTTTCGACAGGTAAAGGAATTGCGGGTCCGGGCTGAGCCGGAACGGCAGCTCCTTGAGTTTGAACAGCTCGAGGTACATGCGAGAACGCTCGCCGGCGATGTTACGGGATGCGCACCCCGACG
This sequence comes from Steroidobacteraceae bacterium, assembly GCA_035625955.1. Lineage (GTDB taxonomy): Bacteria > Pseudomonadota > Gammaproteobacteria > Steroidobacterales > Steroidobacteraceae > 13-2-20CM-66-19. Next base: position 4,030 of record DASPOP010000082.1, read on the forward strand.
GCTAATTTCGCGGCCAGGCGCCGCGCACGCGCATCCCGCAGGGCCGCGGTGGGCTCGACCAGCGTGCAGTGTCCGACTTTGCGCCCGGGGCGCGGCTGCTTGCCATAGTCGTGCAGGTGCACCCCCTCGAGCGCCAACACCCGTGCGCGCGGCGGGATGCGCCCGATCAGGTTGATCATGGCGCTGTGGCCGAGCGCGCGCGTCGAGCCGAGCGGCAGCCCGAGGATCGCGCGCAGGTGATTCTCGAACTGGCTGGTCGCCGCGCCCTCGATGGTCCAGTGCCCGGAGTTGTGCACCCGCGGGGCCATCTCGTTGGCGATGAGCTTGCCGGCGCGCACGAAGAACTCGATGGTGAGAATGCCGCGATAGCGGAAGTGGCCGAGCACGCGCCGCAGGTGGCGCGCCGCTTGGCTCTGCCAGCGCCGCGGCCCGTAGGGCGCACAGGTCACACGCAGGATGCCCGCGCCATGCACATTGCCGCACAGGGGATAGATCGCCACCTCGCCGCGCGCACCGCGCGCACCGATCACCGACACTTCGCAGTCGAACGGTACCCAGTCCTCGTACAGCAGCGGCGCGGCCCCCAGGCGTTCCCAGGCGCGGGCGGCATCGGCGCGCGTGCGCAGCAGCGCCTGGCCCTTGCCGTCGTAGCCCAGGCGCCGGGTCTTGAGGATGCCCGGCAACCCGACCGCGGCGATGGCCGCGTCGAGCTCAGCGCGCGAGTCGACCGCGCGCCAGCGCGTGGTCGGGATCGCCAGCTGCGCGAACAGCCGCTTCTCGCTCACGCGGTCCTGGCCGCACTCGAGCGCCGCCACCGGCGGGGCGATGCGCGCGGCGTGCGCGCCGCGCTGCATGGCGCGCAGGCTCGCCCCCGGCACGTTCTCCCAGTCGAAGGTGACGACCTCGCACCTGCGCGCGAGCTCTGCGAGCAGCGCCTGGTCGGTGAAGGCGCCGGTGAGCAGCGGCGCCACCTGGCCCGCGGGCGCATCGCCCGCGGGATCCAGACAGAGGAAATCGAGGCCGAGCGGATAGCCCGCCAAAGCGAGCATGCGGCCGAGCTGGCCGGCGCCCACGATGCCGATGGTCATGTGCGCTTGTGGGCGCGCGGATCGGGGCTGCCGAGCACGGCCGCCGTCTGTCGCTCGCGGAACGCCTCGAGCGCCGTCTGTACGGCCGGGTGCCGGTTGGCGAGGATCGCCGCGGCGCACAGCGCCGCGTTGGTGGCGCCCGCGGTACCGATGGCGAAAGTCGCCACCGGCACGCCGGCGGGCATCTGCACGATCGACAGCAGTGAGTCGAGACCCCCGAGGGTCTTCGACTGCACCGGCACGCCGAGCACCGGCAGTGAGGTCTTGGCCGCCGCCATGCCGGGCAGGTGCGCGGCGCCACCGGCGCCGGCGATCAGCACTTCGAGGCCGCGCCCGCGCGCAGCGGAGGCGTATTCGAACAGCAGGTCAGGGGTGCGGTGCGCCGACACCACGCGCACCTCGTAAGCGATGCCGAGGCGATCGAGGGTCTCGGCGGCCGCCTGCATGGTCTCCCAGTCGGAAGCGGAGCCCATGATGATGCCGACGAGGGCTTTCATCGCGGCATTGTAGCGAACAATGCGCGCAGAGCGCGAAACAACTCGCGCGCGGCGCCCGCTCCGGCGCGGCGGGTGCGCTCGGCCTGGGCCGCCGCCACGCGCTGCGCCCATGCGGCGGCATCGATGCCGGGGTAAGCGCGCTCGAGCTCCGCGAGCGCGATGGCGCCGCCCGCGGTCAGCCGCTCGCGCCACTCCTCGACGCGTCTGAAGCGCTCGGCCTCGCGCGCACTGACCGCGCCGCGCGCCGCGAGCGCGGCACGGACGGGTGCGGGGTCGAGCGCACGCATCAGCTTGCCGATGTACTGGCGCTGGCGCGCGGCGCCGGCGCGGCTGGTGATGCGGCGGGCGGCGCGCACCGCCGCGGCGAGCTCCTCGGGAAGGGCGAGCGCGTCGAGCTCGCCATCGGGCAGGCCGATCAGCGCCTCTCCCAGATCCTGGGCGGCATGGGCGGCGCGCTTGCGCGCGCTCTTGCTGGGCCGCTCGGCCGCGTCTTCGTCGTTCAAGTGGTCGCTTCCCGCGCGGACCCAAGCTGCGGGCCCGCTGCTACAATTTAACACTCATGCCATCGACCTCAGAGCTTGCAGGTGCTGCGCAGCTCACCGAGCTGGTGAGCTTCGCGCTCGAGGAGGCGCGCCGCCAGGGCGCCTCGCAGTCGGAAGCGGACGCCTCGGTGGGCCGCGGGCTCTCGGTGAGCGTGCGCCTCGGCGAGGTCGACACCGTCGAATACCAGCGCGACCGCGGCCTCGCCGTGACCGTCTATTTCGGCAAGCGCAAGGGCTCGGCCAGCACCGCCGATCTCGCACCAAGCGCCGTTCTCGAGACGGTCGGCAAGGCGTGCGCGATCGCGCGCTACACGGCCGAGGACCCGTACGCCGGGCTCATCGAGCCCGAGGCGCTGGCGCGCGACATTCCCGACCTCGACCTCGATCACCCCTGGGAGGTGAGCCCCGAGGGCGCGATCGAGATCGCGCGCAGCTGCGAGGCGGCTGGTCTCGCGGTCGACGCACGCGTGAGCAACTCCGAGGGCGGCTCGGTCGGCAGCCAGCGCCACACCGGCATCTACGGCAACTCCCTCGGGTTCCTGGCGGGCTACTCCTCCACCAGCCACTCGGTCAGCTGCTCGCTGATCGCCGAGCAGAGCGGAGAGATGCAGCGCGATCACTGGTATACCGTGGCGCGCGACCCGGCCGATCTCGAGGACGCCGCCAGGGTCGGGCGCATGGCCGGCGAGCGGGCGCTCGCGCGTCTCGGCGCGCGGCGCCTCACCACCCGCAAGGCGCCGGTCGCCTTCACGCCCGACGTGGCGCGCGGCCTCATCGGACACTTC
>DASPOP010000083.1:0-10166 GCA_035625955.1 Steroidobacteraceae bacterium
CGAGGAGACGGGCGCCGCGCAGTACGTGCGCGACGTGCGCATCACCACGATCTACGAAGGCACCACCGGCATCCAGTCGAACGATCTGATCGGCCGCAAGATCGCCCGCGATCGCGGCGCGGCGATAACCGCGCTCCTCGCCGAAATGGCGCGCGAGCTCGAGGGCCTGTCCGCCGTCGAGGAGCTGGTCGATGGCACCTGCCGCGCGGCGCTCGAAGCGGTCGGGCAGCTGCGGCGCGCCACCGAGGCGCTCGGTAAGGCGCTCGCGACGCGCCCCGAGATCGCCCAGAGTGTTTCGGTCCCGTACCTCAAGCTCTGCGGCTACGTCGCGGGCGGGTGGCTGCTGGCAAAGTCCGCGGCGCTCGCCGAGGCCCGGCTGCAGGGCGCCGAGCGCGAGTTTTACGCGGCCAAGATCCGCACGGCCGGCTTCTATGCGGCGCAGGTGCTGCCGACCGCGGCGGCGCTCGCGCGCATCGTCGAGAGCGGCGGGGCGAGCGTCGCGGAGACGGACGCGGCACTCGTGTGAAAAAGCGCACGGGCGCCCGCCGCGGCGGTGCGAAGGGGTTGCGGCCATGAACCGGTTCGCGTGGCTCTTGTCCCTGGCGATCCTGCCGCTCTCGCCGGCGCTGGCGCAGACCGGCGCCGAACCGAGCGCCGTCGAGCAACTCATCGGAACCTGGAAGCTCGTCTCCTACGTCGGCGAGGACGTGGCCTCGGGGAACAAGACCGATGTCATGGGACCACACCCCTCCGGCTACATCGAGTACGGCCGCGACGGGCGCATGATCGTCATCATCGTGGGGACGGATCGCAAGAAGCCCGCCGGTTCGGTGGCGACGCCGGCGGAGGCGCAGGCGCTTCTCACGAGTCTGCTGGCTTATGCGGGCACGTACACGCTCGACACCGCGGCGCACACCGTTACCCACCACATCGAGGTGTCCTGGGATGAGACCCGCACCGGTGAATCGCACGTGCGCAGCTACCGCTTCGAGGGCGACCGCCTGACGCTCACCACCCAGCCCTCGCGCGATCCGGCGACGGGCAGGCCCTCGGTGCGCACGGTGGTGTGGGAGCGGGTGCGCTCGCCGTGAACGGTGGCATGATCCTGCGGCGCATCCCCTCGAGCGGCGAGCAGCTGCCGGTCGTCGGGCTCGGGACCTCGGGCACCTTCGAGGTCGGCGTCGCCGCGGCCGAGCGCGCGCCGCTCACCGCGGTGCTCGAGGCCTTCTTCGCCGGCGGCGGACGCCTGATCGACACCTCGCCCATGTACTCGAGCGCCGAGCAGGTGCTCGGCGATCTCCTCACCCCCGCGATGCAGGCGCGCGCCTTTCTCGCCACCAAGGTGTGGACGCGCAGCGCGCGGGCCGGAGCCGAGCAGATGACGCACTCGGCAGAGCTGCTCAAGAGCAAACGCCTCGACCTCATCCAGGTGCACAACCTCCTCGATCTCGATACGCAGCTCGCGACGCTGCGCGAATGGAAGGCGGCCGGGCGGGTGCGCTATGTCGGCGTGACGCACTACACCGTGGGCGCGCACGCGGATCTCGAGCGCGTGGTGAGCCGCGAGCCGCTCGACTTCGTGCAGCTCAACTACTCCCCGGTGACGCGCGCCGCGGAGCGGCGGCTGCTGCCGCTCGCCGCCGAGCGCGGCGTCGCGGTGCTCGTCAACCGGCCGTTCGAGGACGGCGAGCTGCTCGCGAAGCTGCGCGGCAAGCCGCTGCCGGAGTTCGCCGCGGAGCTCGATGCCGCGAGCTGGGGGCAGCTCATCCTCAAGTTCATCGCCTCGCACCCGGCGGTGACCTGCATCATCCCGGCGACCGCGAGCGTCGCGCACCTCAAGGACAATCTCGCGGCCGGGGTCGGACGGCTGCCCGATCGGGGGCAGCGCGAGCAGATCGCGTCCGTCTTGGCGGCCGCCTGAGGATCCGCTAGCGCCGCGGGCGGGACAGCTTGAACCGCGGCGGCTCGTTGAGATTCTCGAGGAACACGCGGCGTGCTTCGGGCGTGAGCGCGCCCCAGTCGACCTTGTCGGCATGCGTGCGGCGCAGCTGCGCATCGCTCACCCGCGCCGCCGCCCGGCTCGCGCTCGCCCAGTGCGCCGGCAGGCGGGAAGTCGCACCGCGCCTGAGGAAGTCGACGACCGCGGCCGCCACTACCGGGTCGCGCGTCAGATCGCTGTGCGCCACGCGTGCGTAGGCGCACGGCGCGCCGGCGAGCGCCGCGCTCGCCGCGGGCACCGTGCCATCTCCGTGACGGGTGAGCGTGTAGACGAAGTCATCACGCCGCCGCGCTACCGCGGTGACGGTCTCCTGGCCGACGCCGACGATGGCCGCGAAGCGCGCGTCGGCGGGCGCGAGCAGGCCGCGGGTGACGCGCGCCGCGGCGAGCAGCTCCGCCCGCGGCTGCGGGCCCGAGCGCGGCCAGGCCGCGCCGTCGAGCAGATCCGCGCGGCCGCTCCAGTCGCCGCCCGGCAGCATGTCGTAGAGGCTCGGGAAGCTCGAGAACACCTCGGTGGCGAGCGCCTCGGCGGAGGGCTGCGCGGCGAGGCGGGCGACTTTGCGCACCACGGCGTAGGTGCCGCGCAGCGCCTGCACCGCGGCGCAGGAGCCGAGATTCGGCGTACCGAGCAGCACCACGCGCGTGACGTGCGCCGTGCCCGGGTGCCGGAGCGCGGCCCGGGCGACCAGCCCGCCCATGCTGTGCGCCACGATGGCGATCCGTTCGTGATGCGCGAGACGCCCGGCGAGCGCGCGCCCGAGCTCGGCAACCCCGAGCCGCCAGTCATAGTCGTGGAACTCGGCGGCGAAGCCCCGTGCGCGCAGCGCGAGCTTGAGGCGCAGCAGTGAGTAGAGCACCGCGCCCAGAGACACGACCGGCGCGCCTGCCCCCACCCTGAGCACGCTGAGGCGCCCCTGCTGGATGTCGAGGGGATCGAGCCACACGATGTCGTTCGGCAGCGGCGCGGCGCGCTTGAGTCCGAGCTGCGAGCCCATGATTCCCGGCACGATCAGCACGCGCAGTGCCTGCGCTGCGAGCGGCGCGCGGTGCGCGCGGCGCGCCAGAGCTTTCAGCGCGCGGTACTCGCGTGCGCCGAAGTAGGCGCCGAGCTCGGCGGCGTGTGCGCCGTCGACCAGCCACTGCTCGATCTGCGTATCGCTCCAGGCGAAGCGATCGTAGGGAGTGACGTGATCGCGCGGAGAGTCGGCGGGGATCACTCGGCGCTCAGCGGCCGCACGCGTGCGCTCACGGCGACGCGGCCGCCGCCTTCGAGCAGCAGCTCGAGCGGCACCTGCTCGTCGACCGCGAGCGGGTGGGCGAGATCGTGCAGCATCACGTGCAGGCCGCCGGGCTTGAGCTCGACACTCGCCCCCGCCGCGACCTCGAGCGGCTCGTGCGGACGCATGGTGGAGACGCCGTTCTCGAGCCGCGTCTCGTGAATCATCGCGTGCCCGGCCAGCGCCGAGCGCACGCCGATCACCCGTACCGGCGCCTTGCCGCCGTTGTGCAGCCTCATGTAGGCGGCCGCGACCGTCGCGCCCGGGATGGCGCGCACCCAGGCGTCGGCGACGCTGAGCGGGCCCGCGGGTGCGCCCGGCTGCGCGAGGAGCGGCGATGCTGCGAGCGCCGCGAGAGCGGCGCCGAGCACCAGCAGGGAACTTGCGCCGCGCATCATGCGATTATGCCAGCATGAAACCCGAGCGCTCGGAACTTCTCGCCCTGTTGGCGCTGTTGGCCGGTGCGCTGGCGATCGGCAGCTCGGGCGTGCTGGTGCGGGTCTCGGAGACCGGCGCCGTGGCGAGCGCGTTCTGGCGCGGCGCGCTGGCGGTTCCGCCGCTCGCGCTGTGGGCTTTCCTCGAGCGGCGCGCGCCAGTGGCCGCCGACGGCGCGCAACCCCGCCAGGCGCTGTTCGACCCCGGGTTTCTGTGGGCGGGCATGTTCTTTGCCGCTGACATCGCGCTCTACCACCTCTCCCTCATGCGCACCTCGGTCGCGGCTTCGAGCCTCGAGGCGAACACCGCGCCGATCGTGGTGACCATCCTCGCCTGGGTGGTGTGGGGCGAGCGCCCGCGGCTCGGCTTCCTGCTCGCGACGCTGCTCGCCTTCGGTGGGCTGGTGCTCATCATGAGCCCGAAGCTCGCCGGCGGCGGCCACGCGCTCGCCGGCGATGCGCTGGCGCTCGGCGCCGCCTGGTTCTACGCCGCCTATATTCTCGTGGTGGCGCGTCTCCGCGCCCGGCACGGCACGGGCGTGGTCATGTTCGCCAGCACCCTCATCTTCAGCCTGCTGCTCCTGCCCCTGCCGCTCGTGATGGGGGAGAAGTTTCTTCCCGACACCGCCCACGGCTGGCTCGTGCTGGCGGTGCTCGCGCTGTCGGCGCAGGCGCTCGGGCAGAGCCTGATCGCTTACGCGCTCGCGCACCTGCCGGCGACCTTCGGCTCCGTGGGCCTCTATCTGCAGGTGATCGCGGCGGCGGTGTACGCCTGGCTGCTGCTCGATGAGCGCCTGCAGCCGATTCAGCTTCTGGGCGGCGTGATCGTGTTGATCGGCATCGCTCTCGCGCGCGCCTCGAGGGGCACGCGGCGCAAGGCCGCCCCGGCCCCCGCGACGACGAGCTGAGAGCCGCGCATTCCCTCAGGCGCAGCGCGCGTCGATCCAGTCGAGCGTGGCACGCCACAGCGTCTCGCGATGCCGCTCGGCGAAGAACCCGTGGTGACCGATGTGGCGCACGCCGGCTTGCGCCGGCGTGACCGGGCGCCGCTCGATGGCGGCGTTGGGATAGAACGCCAGCAGGGCCTCGACCGCCCGGGGCGTCGCGATCGGATCATCGCTGAAGCTCAGGGACAGAATCGGCGCGCGCACCGCGGCGAACGGGCCGCGCTCGCGGTCGCCGACGAGCTCGGGCGCGAAATGCCCGGGACGGAGACACCATTTGCGCCACTCGAGGAACACGCCCGGCGGCAGCGCGTCGCCGCGCCACACCGCGCCGCGCGGCACGTAGCCGCGGTAGCGGAGCTCGAGCGGACCGAGAACCTTCCAGAAGAGCAGCGCCAGGTAGCGGAACGGCACGCGCTGGCCGCGCCAGTAGCCGATCGAGGTCGCGACCATCACGTGTGCGCGCGCCTGCCTCTGGTTGGGCATGCAGCCGATGAGCTGCCCGCCGACGCTGTGCCCGAGAGTGAAGAGCGGCAGCTGCGGGAAGCGCTGCTCGAGCCACTCGAGCGCCGCCGGCATGTCGAGCAGCCCCCAGTCGCTCATGCGCGCCTTCTCGTGAGCGAGCGGCCGCGTCGCCGAGGCGCCCATGCCGCGGTAGTCGTAGACCAGCGCGTGGTAGCCGCGCCGTACGCAATAGGCTGCGAACTTGAGGTAGAACTCGCGCGGGAAGCCGGTCGCACCGTTGACGACCAGTGCGCCGCGCGGCGCGCCCGCTTCGAGGCACAGCGCGGCGAGTCTGCGGCCGTCGCCCGCCGTGAGCGTCACCGGCTCGGGCGCCGCCGCCGGCGTCGCGGCCGCGGTCTGTGCCGGGGTCACCGCGCGTGTTCCGCGATGAGGCGCGCCACGGCGTCGATGGCCGCGCGGCGCGGGGTCGTCTTGCGCCATACCGCGCCGATGTGGCGCACCGGCGCGGGCCGCGCGAAGGGACGCACCTCGACGCCGCGCGCATTGCCATAGGCGCCGCGGCTCGCGAGCTCCGGGAGCAGCGTCACCCCGGCGCCGGCGGCCACCATCTGCCGCAGCGTCTCGAGACTCGTGGCGCGAAAGTCCTCGCGCTGGGTGACGCCCGCGGCGCCGCAGACCTCGAGCGCCTGATCGCGCAGGCAGTGGCCTTCCTCGAGCAGCAGCAGCGTCTCGCCCTTCAGGTCCGCGGCGCGCACCGATTCGCGCGCGGCGAGCGGGTGGCGCTCGGGGAGGGCGACCGTGAAGGCCTCGCGGTAGAGCTCGCGCGCCTCGAGCCCGGCGAGCTCCACCGGCAGCGCGAGGACGCCTAAGTCGAGCCCGCCGTCGCGGAGTTTCTCCAGCATCGGGGCGGTCTGGTGCTCGTAGAGGCGCAGCTCGAGCCGCGGCAGGGCCTTGCGGATCGGGCGCATCACGTGCGGCAGCAGATAGGGCCCGATGGTCGGCAGCAGCGCGACGCGCAGCTTGCCCGCGAGCGGGTCGCGTGCGCCGGCCGCGAGCGCCACGACCTCGTCGCTTGCTTCGATGATGCGCCGGGCGCGCGCCACGATCTCAGCGCCCGCCTCGGTGAGCGAGACGTTGTTGGGGGCGCGCTCGATCAGCTGCACCCCGAGGCTCTGCTCGAGCTTCTTCAGCTGCGAGGAGAGGGTCGGCTGGCTGACGAAGCAGCGCGCGGCCGCGCGGCCGAAATGGCGCTGGTCAGCCACCGCCACCAGGTAGCGCAGGTCCTTCAACTTCAGTTCCGCGGTCATCTTGATTCCAGGGCTCGCAGCTACGATATATGGCGTCTATCGAGATTATAAAATCAATCGATTGGATTGATAAGAGGCCGGCGCGCACCATGGCCTCCATCCCGCAAGGGCCATCTGCTACCCCAAGGAGATCCGAGCATGTCAGGCATAGGCCAGCGTTTCCCCGAGTTCGCACTCACCGGCGTCGTGTCGAGCGATGTCGCCAGGGCGTTCCAGCCCTTCACCCACGAGAGCTTCCCCGGCAAGTGGCAGGTGGTGTTCTTCTGGCCGAAGGACTTCACCTTCGTCTGCCCCACCGAGATCGCCGCCTTCGGCAAGCTCGAGAGGGAGTTCCGCGCGCGCGACGCGCAGCTGCTCGGCGTCAGCATCGACAGCGAGTTCGTGCATCTCGCCTGGCGGCGCGACAAGCAGGAGCTGAAGGATCTGCCGTTCCCGATGCTGTCGGACATCAAGCGCGAGCTCTCGGGCGCGCTCGGGATCCTCGACCCGCAGGCCGGCGTCGCCCAGCGCGCCACCTATATCGTCGACCCGCAGGGTGTGATCCGCTTCGTCTACGTCACCGACCTCTCTGTCGGACGCAGCCCCGAGGAAGTGCTGCGTGTGCTCGATGCGCTGCAGACCGACGAGCTCTGTCCCTGCAACTGGCAGAAGGGCGAAGAGACCCTGAAGGCTGCCTGACATGAAGACCCTCGAAGCCATTCGCGAGTCGCTGCCTGCGTACGCGCGCGATCTGCAGCTGAACTTAGGCAGCGTGTTGACAGCCGCCGGGGCGCCGGGGCTCAACGAGCGGCAGATCTGGGCCGTGGCGCTGGCGAGCGCGCTCGCCTCGCGCAACGCGGCCTTCAGCCGCGACCTCGCGGCGCTCGCCGCCTCGCATCTCGATGCCGCGCACGTCACCGCCGCGCACGCCGCGGCGGCGATCATGGGGATGAACAACGTCTACTACCGCTTCCTGCACCTGGTGGAGGACGCCGAGTATGCGAAGCTCCCGGCGCGGCTGCGCATGAACGTGCTCGGCAACCCCGGAATCGCCAGGGCGGACTTCGAGCTGCTGTCGCTGGCGGTATCGGCCATCAACGGCTGCGGCAGCTGCGTCGCCTCGCACGAGCGCCAGGTCCGCCAGCACGGGCTCGAGCGCGAGGCGGTGCAGAGCGCGGTGCGCATCGCCGCGACCGTGCACGCGGTAGCGCGCGTGCTCGAGGGATCGGGCGGCGAAGCGACGCTCGCGGAGACTCGCGCGGCCTGAAGGAACGCTCAGGATCCGGGCGCGGCGTGTGTGTCATGATCGCACGCCGCAAGGAGCCGCCCGTGTCCAGACTCCGCTCAGGCCTCGCCTTTCTGACCGTTGCAGCCGCAGCCTGTGCAGCGGCGGGCGCGGCCGGGGCGGCGGAGCGCGCCGTCCGCACGGTGACCGACGACAGCGGTCGGGCGGTGACGGTGCGCGTGGCCCCGCTGCGCATGGTGAGCCTCTCCCCCGGCGGAACTGAAATGCTGTTTGCGGCGGGCGCGGGGGCTCAGGTCGTCGCGACGGTCGAGTACTCGGACGTGCCTCCCGAGGCGAAACGCTTGACGCGCATCGGGGATGCCGTCTCGATCGATCTCGAGCGGCTGGTGCGGATTCATCCGGACGTGGTCGTGGCCTGGCCCTCGGGCGGCAACCCGGCGCAGCGCGAGAAGATCGCGCGGCTCGACATGCCGGTGTACGAGCAGCAGGCGCAGCGCCTCGTGGACCTCGCGCCCTCGATCCGGCGGCTGGGCACGCTCGCCGGGACCGAAACTCAAGCCGAGGCGGCGGCGCGCGCCATCGAGGCACGCCTCGCGGCGCTCGAGCGCACCTACGCCGGGGCCGGGGGCGGCGTCCGGCACCCGAGCGTACTGCTTCAGGTGTGGAATCGTCCCATCTACACCGTCGGCGGCCAGCACCTCATGTCCGACGCGCTCGAGCTGTGCGGGGCGCGCAATGTGTTCGCGGACCTGCCCGAGGCGGGACCGGTGATCGACATCGAGGCGGTCATCGCCCGCGACCCCGACATCATCATCGCCGCGGGTCCCCCGGGTGAGAGCGCGGGCTGGCTCGCTGACTGGAAGCGCTTCGGGACGCTGAAGGCCGTACGCAACCGACGGCTGATCGCCTTCGAGGATCAGGCCCTGAGTCGCTTAGGTCCCAGCGTGCTCGATGCCACCGAGGCGCTGTGCCGCGCGATCGCGCGCCTCAATCCCGGAAGTTATTGAACTGCAGCGGCCGGTCGACCTTGGCGCCGCGCAGCAGCGCGATCGCAGCCTGCAGATCGTCGCGCTGCTTGCCGCTCACGCGCACCTTGTCGCCCTGCAGGCTCGCCTGCACCTTGAGCTTCGAGTCCTTGATGAGGCGCGTGAGGAGTTTGCCGGTTTCGGCGTCGATCCCGTGCCGCAGCAGTACTTCCTGCTGCGCCGTTGCGAGCGTCGTCTGCGGCTCCTTCACCTCGAGGCACTTGAGATCGACGCCGCGCTTGGAAAGCCGCAGCTTCACGATCTCGAGCATCTGCTTGAGCTGAAAGTCCACCTGCGCGTGCAGTGTCACGACGAGCTCCCCGAGCTCGAAGCGCGCCCCCGTGTCCTTGAAGTCGAAGCGCTGCGAGAGCTCGCGGTTCGCCTGATCGACGGCGTTCGCGACTTCGTGGGTGTTGAGCTCGGAGACTACGTCGAAGGAAGGCATGGGCTTCAGCGTTTCGGGCGGCGTCCGGCGGAACGCTTTGCGGTTTTCGACGCCTTGGGCGCCCCGGCCCGTGCTGCCCGCGCGGCGCCCTTGCCTGCCTCGAGGCTGCGGCGATGTGCGCGCGTCAGGGCCATGAAGCGCGGCGTGGGACCGACGTCCTCGTAGATGGGGTCGCCCTGCTCGTCGGTCGAGATCACCCGCTTGCCGGCGACGTAGGGCATGGTGGCGGCGAGCTCCTTGAGCGCCGCTCCGAGGAGCTCGGTGATCAGCTGTTCCGGGGCCCGTCCCGGGAACATCTCCGCGAGCGCCGCGAGCTGCGCGGCCTCATCCAGCGGCAGGCGTACGGCGAAGGTGCTCGCGGTCCGCGGCGCGGCCGCCGTCTCGCGCCAGCTCTCGAGCAGCTCTTTGAAGCTCACGGGGTTGCCTTCGGTGTTGTGAATCGGGGGTGAGGCTCGCTGGCCGCGCATTCTAGCGAAACACACCGCTACGGTTCATTACCTTCGCCGGCCGGAGCAGGAGTGGATCGGTCTAAGATCACAATTCGTGATCTTAAAGGCCAGCCGGGGCCAGCATCGCAAGTACCTCCCTTACGCCTTCATCGAGCAGGGCGTGGCCATGCTTTCTTCGGTGTTGCGGAGTGATCGAGCCATTGCGGTGAATATCCAGATCATGCGCGCGTTCACCCGGATGCGCGCCGTGCTGGTTTCCAACCAGGAACTCGCGAAAAAGCTCGAGCGGCTGGAGGCGCGCATCGACGCCAAGCTCACTGTTCACGATGAGTCGATTGCCGCCATCCTTACCGCGATTCGCGAGCTCATGCGCCCACCGCAACCCAAACGCCGCAGCATCGGCTTCGCCGCTGACATCGAGGAGAAGTAGATCGCGAAGTGAGCCGCGCGCAGGGGACTGTGGCCTGTCCGTAGGGGGGTGCAGCTGCCCGGCTTGACGCCCCGCGCCCGAAGCGGGGATACTCGACCGCAACATGTCGCACCGGCCCGTCCGCACTTCCTGGTGGTGGCGCACTTCATAACGGAGTGGGCTGACGG
>DASPOP010000084.1:0-4150 GCA_035625955.1 Steroidobacteraceae bacterium
GTCCGCCGAAATCGCCGCAGGCGATTTCGGCCAATAAACTAGGCCAGTACGATCTCCACGCGCTTGTTGTGCCGCCCTTCGCTGCGGATCTTCACGACCCTTATCGCGCCGATCTCGGCAATGTTGGCCACGTGGGTCCCGCCGCAGGGTTGCAGATCGATCCCCGGGATCCTGAGCAGCCGCACCCGGCCCATGCCCCGCGGTGGCTGCACGCTCATGGTCTTCACCAGCTCGGGCTGGGCGTCGAGCTCGGCGTCCGTGATCCAGGCGGTCTCGGTCGCCGCGCCTGAGGCGATCAGGCGGTTGGTCTCGCTCTCGATGCGTGCCGCGTCGAGCGCGCCGAGCTCGATATCGAAGTCGAGGCGCGCCTTGTCGGGCGCGATGTTGCCGCCGGTCACCGGGGCAACGACCACGCACGACAGCAGGTGGAGCGCCGTGTGCAGGCGCATCAGCCGGTAACGGCGCGGCCAGTCGATCTCGAGGCGGAGCAGCTCGCCGGGCTCGGGGAGCGGCGCGCCGCTGGCCGGGACATGCAGCACGCTGGCGGGCGTCGCGCCCTTGCGGGTATCGGTGATCGGGATGCGCTCGCCGCTCTCGCGCACCAGGGCACCGGTATCGCCGGCCTGTCCGCCGCCGAGCGGATAGAACACCGTCCGGTCGAGCTCGATGCCGCGCTCCCCGGCCGCCAGCACCCGCGCCGCGGCCGTTTTCAGATAGGCATCGTCCCGAAACAGCAATTCGGTGCTCATTGCTGCGGTCCGGAGGATACAATCGCCCGGCGCATGGCGGCGTTCTCCTATCGCATCGTCAACGTTTTCACTCAGGGACGCGTGCCCCTGTCTGGCAATCCCCTGTGCGTCTTCGAGCGGGCGCAGGCCCTCGATGCGGCAAGGATGCAGGCGCTGGCACTGCAGTTCAACCTGTCGGAGACCAGCTTCATCCTGCCCTCGGAGCGTGCCAGCGCCAGGGTGCGCATCTTCACGCCGCACTACGAGATGCCCTTCGCGGGGCACCCGACGCTCGGCAGCGCGCACGTATGCCGGGCCCTCGGGCTCGGCGGCGACCGTCTGACGCTCGAGCTGCCCGCGGCCGTGATTCCGGTGCGCGCTTCCGGCGATCGCTGGACCTTACAGGCGAAGCCGCCGGCCTGGCGCGAGGTGAGCGAGCCGCGCCTCACCCTGGCGGCCATGCTGGGGCTCGAGGAGCGCGACCTCGGCGAACGGCCGCTGTGGGTGAGCGCGGGAGTGGAGCAGCTCATCGTCCCGCTCGCGAGCGAGGCGGCGGTGCGGCGCGTGAACGTGCGCGCCGATCTCCTCGCGCAGCTGCCGAGCGCCGACGGACACAGCCAGGTCTACGTGTTCGCGCCCGCCGCCGCCGGGCTGCTGGCGCGATTCTTCTTTCCGCAGGGCCGGGCGGTGCTCGAGGATCCGGCGACGGGGTCGGCGACCGCCAATCTCGGCGGCTGGTGCCTGGCCACGGGACGCACGCTCCCCTGCGAGTTCGACATCTCGCAGGGGGAATACACCGGCCGCCCGTCGGCGCTGCGGCTGCGGGTCGACGAGGAGCGCAACGTACTGGTGAGCGGGGACGTCGTCGAGCTCGGCCGCGGCTCGATAACGCTGTGAGATCGCATGGATCCTAAACTGACTTTGGGGCTGACCGCAGCGGTGTTGCTGGCGCTCGCAGGCGTCGCCGGCGCGGGCCCGGTTGCGCCGACGCAGCCCGATATTCCGGCGGAGTTCACCGCTCCGAGCGCGAGCTTCGACTACGTGAAGCGCGACGTCATGATCCCGATGCGCGACGGGGTGAAGCTGCACGCCGTCATCATCGTGCCGAAAGGTGCGCAACGCGCGCCGATCATCCTCACCCGCACGCCCTACGGCGCTGCGGGCGCGACCGAGCGCATGGCGAGCCCGCAGATGCTCGGGATTCTGGGGGATGCCGATGCGGTGTTTGTGACCAGGGGGTATATCCGCGCCTACGAGGACGTGCGCGGCAAATACGGCTCAGAGGGCGACTACGTGATGACGCGCGAGCTCCGCGGCCCGCTGAACGACACCGCGGTGGATCACTCGACCGACACCTGGGACACCATCGACTGGCTGGTGAAGAACATCCCGGAATCGAACGGACGGGTGGGCATGATCGGCTCCTCCTACGGAGGCTTCACCGTGCTCATGGGGCTCGTCAATCCCCATCCCGCCCTCAAGGCTGCGGTGCCCGAGTGCCCGATGGTCGACGGCTGGAAGGGCGATGACTGGTTTCACAACGGCGCCTTCCGTCAGAGCAACTTCGACTACATCTACGGCCAGACGACCCGCCGGGGCGAAGGACAGAAGATTCCGCGCGGCGCCTTCGATGACTATCAGCTGTTCCTGACGCTGGGCTCTGCGGGAGCATTCGCCAGGCACTTCGGCATCGACCAGCTGCCGTTCTTTCAGAAGCTCAGCGGGCACCCGGCCTACGATGAGTTCTGGCGTGGCCAGGCGCTCGATCAGATTCTGCCGACGCAGCCTCTCAAGGTCCCGACACTGTTCGTGACGAGCATCTGGGACCAGGAGGACATGTACGGCGGTGTGCACGCCTACGCGGCTCTCAAGCCGCAGGACAAGGACAACAGGCTCGTCTTCATGGTGCTCGGGCCGTGGCGGCACAGCGGCATCAACGGCGACGGCACGACGCTCGGGCCGCTCAAGTTCGACGGCGACACCGCGCTGCAGGCGCGGCGCGAGGTGATCGAGCCCTTCCTCGCCGAGCATCTCAAGGACGGCGCGCCGAAAGCCGACCTGGCCCCGGTGACGGTGTTCGAGACCGGCACCAACGTCTGGCGGCGGCTGCCGGCCTGGCCGCTCGCCTGCGAGTCGGGCTGCGCCTCGCGCTCCGAGCCGCTCTATCTGCAGCCGCACTTCGCGTTGAGTTTCACTGCGCCGCCGGTGAAGAGCGGCATGCCCTTCGATGAGTACGTGTCGGATCCCGCCAAGCCCGTCCCCTATGTCCCGCGCCCGATGCAGCTGAACGATCGGAGCATCTGGACGCGCTGGCTCCTGACCGATCAGCGCGGCGTCGATGGCCGCCCCGACGTGCTCACCTATACTTCCGAACCGCTCACTGCGCCGCTGCACCTGGGCGGCGCGCCGCTCGTGAATCTGTTCGCCTCCACCACCGGCAGCGACAGCGACTGGGTGGTGAAGCTCATCGACGTGTACCCAGACGAGCTGCCGTCGGATTCCGGTCCGCAAATGGGCGGGTACCAGCTGGCCGTCGCGATGGACATATTCCGCGGACGCTATCGCGAGAGCCTGAGCCACCCGAGCCCCATCCCCTCGGGCAAGGTGCAGCAGTACCGCTTCGCGCTGCCGCAGGTGAACCACGTGTTCCTGCCCGGCCACCGCCTGATGGTGCAGATCCAGTCGAGCTGGTTTCCGCTCTACGACCGCAATCCGCAGAGCTACGTCGACAACATCTTCTTCGCGCTTCCCAGGGACTATAGGAAGGCGACACAGCGCGTGTACCACACCGGCGGGGCTTCGAGCCTCCTCAGTCTGCCGGTGGTCGAGTCGCACTGAAAGCCCGTGCCCGGTGGCGCTGCCGGAGAAGCCGATGCCGCAAACCGGCCAGTCCCGGTGCGGGGGCCTGACGATAATGGGGTAGGGCCCACGCGACTCGCAGCATCGGTCAGGATAGCCTCATGGACCAGCAGCCCCAGCAAGGTCAGCCGGCGCGCGCACGCCGCCCGAGCGGCCGCGACGCAAAGATCGCCGCACGCACTGCGCGCAGCCACGCCTTCGTCCCGTACATCACGCGCAACATTCCCTACTACGAAGTGCTCTCCAGCGAGGGCCTCGAGCTCCTCGAGCACAACGCCGACACCATCCTCCAGGAGATCGGCATCGACTTCCGCGACGACGCCGAGGCGCTCAAGCTCTGGCAGGACGCGGGCGCCGACGTGCAGGGCGAGCGCGTGCGCTTTCCGCGCGGCATGTGCCGCCAGATCGTGCGCCGCTCGGCGCCGCAGGAATTCACCCAGTACGCGCGCAACCCGGCGCGCAACATAGTTGTCGGCGGCAACCGCACCGTGTTCGCTCCGGCCTACGGCTCGCCGTTCGTGCGCAACCTCGACGAAGGACGGCGCTACGCGCGCATCGAGGAC
>DASPOP010000085.1:0-17435 GCA_035625955.1 Steroidobacteraceae bacterium
CAGACGCCTGATAGCCTCGTCTATCTGCTCTCGAGCGGCTGAGAGGGTCAGCCGGCCCGCTGCCACGTCGGCCAGGCGCGCGAGAATGAACGTCGCCTCGTCCCGATGCAACTCCCCGATCTTGAGCGTGACTATGCGGCCTTGGGCGTCTGCGAACACGGTGAAGGGGAGCACCGGCTCCATTCCGAAGGCCGCCGCAGCCTCCAGGCCACCCCTTTCGCCTACCAGCACCGGATAGCCGATGTTCATGTCCCGGACGTACTTGACGACGGAATCGCGATGATCGATGGCAATACCCACAATTTCGAATGCATTTCGGTGATTTTCGAGGCGAAGACCCTCCAGCAGGGGGATCTCCCGGCGGCAGGGCTCACACCAGGTGGCCCAGAAATTCACTACCAGAGGCTTGCCGGCCCAGTCCGCGAGGCGATGGGGTCTGCCGTTTGCGTCCGGGAGCGAGATATCGGGGAGAGACTCAGGGATCGGATGGCTGGGTGGGACTGGGGCTGCATCCGTCCGGGGTACCACCGGGGGCGTGCCCGTCCTGACCCCGCCCGAAGTCGGCTGCAGGCGGTAGACGAGGAAACCCAGAGCACCGGCGCCGAGCAGAATCGCCGCCAGCGTCAGCACGCCGGCAGCCGACGCCCAACGGCTCCTCACGGAGCCGCGGCTAACGCCGCGCGAGCCCGGGCCGCGAAGGCATCCGCCTTCATGTAGCCGACCACGCGGTACTCACTCCGCTCCTCGCCGTCCGGACCGTAGAAAGCGATGGTCGGGGGTCCGATGATTCCGAAGCGCTTGAGCAATGCCTGATCATCGGCGTTGTCCGCGGTCACGTCGGCGCGCAGCAGCGAGACGTGGGCAAGCGTGGTTTGCACCCCGGCGTCCGTGAATGTGTAACGCTCCATCTCCTTGCACGAGGTGCACCAGTCGGCGGAGAAATCGAGCATCACGCCGCGCTTCGCCGCGCTCGCGGCCAGTACTTCGCGCTCGAGATCGGCCACCGTGTGGATGGTGTGGAAGGGCAGCTCCCGCGACTCGTGCGCGAAGGCGGGAATCGGCGCGAGGGGATCCTTGCCGCCGAGTGCGGATCCGGCGGCGAGCGCCACGCCGTAAACGCCGACCGCGAGTCCCGCGACGCGCAGCGCCCACTTGGCGGTCGAGCGCGTCTTGAGCTCGAACCACAGGAGCCAGGCGAGCGTCAGTGCCGGCACCGCCCACAGGAGCAGCGCGACGCGGTCGGGCACGATGCGCGCCAGCATCCAGGCGGCGACCGCCAGCATCATGGCGCCGAAGAGCTTCTTTACGAAGTCCATCCACACGCCGGCCTTCGGCAGGAGCTTGCCGGCCGAGGCGCCGACGATGAGCAGCGGCGTGCCCATGCCGATGCTCATGGCGAAAAGCGCCGCTCCTCCGCGGCCGATCTGGCCCGTCTGGCTGATGACGAGGAGCGCGGCGACCAGCGCCGGGCCCACGCAGGTCGTGACGATGAGCGCCGATAACGCACCCATGACCGCGACGCCGCTGAAAGTGCCGGCCGACTGGCGGTTGCTGACGTTGGCAATGCGGGTCTGGATCGCGGCCGGCATCTGCACGGTATAGAGGCCGAACATCGACAGCGCCATTGCCACGAAAATCGCGGCGAACAGCGCCAGCACCCACCACTGCTGAAAGAGTGCCTGCACCTCATGGCCCATCGCCGCTCCGGCGATGCCGGCGGCCGTGTAGGTGACCGCCATGCCGAGCACATAGGTGAGTGAGAGCGCGAAGGCGCGCCCGGTGGTCACGTGCGCGCCGCCGCCGGCGATGATCCCCGAGAGGATCGGCACCATCGGCAGCACGCAAGGCGTGAAGGCGAGCAGCAGCCCGGCGAGATAGAAGCCGCCGATCATCAGGAAGAGGTTGCCGGTGAGAAGCTGCGCAAAGCGCGATTGCTCGGAAGCTCCGAGACCGGCACCGCCCGATGCCGCGCTGCCACCCGCGCTGCCCGCGCCGCCAGAGAGGGTGACGCTCACGGACTTCGTCGTCGGCGGATAGCACAGGCCTTTCTCCGCGCAGCCCTGATAGGTCACCTGCAGAGGCAGCGCGAAGGCGCCGCCCGCGGCACGGGCCACCGGCAGCGTCATGCGCAGCTCGTGGTGATAGATCTCCTGGCGGCCGAAGTACTCGTCATTCTTGATCTGGCCCGGAGGAAACTGCGGCGCGCCGAGCTGCGCGGCCTTGGTGTCAGTCGCGACCTTGATGCGCGCCCGGTACAGGTAGTAGCCCTCGGCGATCTCCCAGTTGAGCACCACCTGATCGCTCCCGCCTGGGAGCGCATCGAAGCGAAAGGCTTCATCCACCGGGAGGAAGTCATCCCCGGTGTTCTTGACCGACCCGAGGACGCTGCTCAGGCCCTTAGGGGGCGTGGGGGACTGCGCCTGGGCGGTCATGAGACCGGCACCGGCGATGAGCAATCCGGCGGCAAGAATATGTCTAATGCTTAACGGCATATGCGGGCTTTATAGCGCAAGCCTTGGACGAGTGGCAGGAACTGGGGTTCATCCCTGAAGAAGACCGCGCAAGGATGGAAAAACAGCCCTCCTGGCGAAAAAAGTCCGGCGACCGCTTGAAATCGCTAGGTCCCTCCCTATCATTAGCAGCCGCATATGGGGAGTGCTAATAAGCTCCCTATGGCGAATAACCATCCAATCATCAAGAGTTTTTAAGGAGCGAACACCCATGAAGATTCGTCCTCTTCATGACCGCGTCATCGTGAAGCGCCTGGACGAGGAGCGTACCTCCCCGGGCGGCATCGTGATTCCCGATACCGCGGCAGAGAAGCCGGTGCAGGGAAAAATCGTCGCGGTCGGCAAGGGCAAGATTCTCGAAGACGGCCAGGTTCGGCCTCTCGACGTGAAGGTCGGCGACAAGATCCTGTTCGGCAAGTACAGCGGGACGGAGGTCAAGGTCGACGGTGAAGAGCTCGTGGTCATGCGCGAAGAAGACGTCATGGCCGTGATTGAAGGCAAGTAACGAGGATCACGACAATGGCAGCCAAAGAAGTCCGATTCAGCGATGACGCACGCGCCCGCATGCTCAAGGGCGTGAACATCCTCGCCAATGCCGTCAAGGCAACCTTGGGTCCGAAGGGCCGCAACGCCGTGCTCGAGAAGAGCTTCGGCGCACCCACCGTCACCAAGGACGGTGTGTCGGTCGCGAAGGAGATCGAGCTCAAGGACAAGTTCGAGAACATGGGCGCGCAGATGGTGAAGGAAGTCGCGTCCGCGACCTCCGACGAGGCCGGCGACGGCACCACCACTGCTACCGTGCTCGCCCAGGCCATCATCCGCGAGGGCCTCAAGGCCGTCTCCTCGGGCCGCAACCCGATGGACATCAAGCGCGGGATCGACAAGGCGGTCATCACCGCCGTCGATGAGCTGAAGAAGCTCTCCAAGCCCTGCAAGAACCCCAAGGAAATCGCCCAGGTGGGCACCATCTCGGCGAACGCCGACGAGTCGATCGGCAAGACCATCGCCGAGGCGATGGAGAAGGTCGGCAAGGAAGGCGTGATCACGGTGGAAGAGGGCTCGGGCCTCACCAACGAGCTGGAAGTGGTCGAGGGCATGCAGTTCGACCGCGGCTACCTCTCGCCGTACTTCATCAACAACCAGCAGAACCAGACCACGGAGCTCGACAAGCCGGTGATCCTGCTGGTCGACAAGAAGATCTCCAACATCCGCGAGCTGCTGCCGCTGCTCGAGGGCGTCGCCAAGGGCGGCCGGCCGCTGCTGGTCGTGGCCGAGGACGTCGAGGGTGAGGCGCTGGCGACGCTGGTCGTCAACAACATCCGCGGCATCCTCAAGGTGGCGGGCGTCAAGGCGCCGGGTTTCGGCGACCGCCGCAAGGCCATGCTGCAGGACATCGCCACCCTCACGGGCGGCACGGTGATCTCCGATGAGGTCGGACTGTCGCTCGAGAAGGCGACCATGAACGACCTCGGCGAGGCGAAGAAGATCGTCGTCGAGAAGGAGAACACCACCATCATCGACGGCCACGGCAAGCCGGCCGACATCAAGGCGCGCATCGAGTCGATCCGCCAGCAGATCGAGGAGGCCACTTCCGACTATGACAAGGAGAAGCTGCAGGAGCGCGTTGCCAAGCTCTCCGGCGGCGTCGCCGTGATCAAGGTCGGAGCCGCCACCGAGATCGAGATGAAGGAGAAGAAGGCCCGCGTCGAGGACGCGCTGCACGCCACGCGCGCGGCGGTCGAAGAGGGCGTGGTGCCGGGCGGCGGTGTCGCGCTGATCCGGGTGCAGAAGGCCCTCGAGAAGCTCGAGGGCGCGAACGAGGACCAGACGGTCGGCGTGCGTATCCTGTCGCGCTCGATCGAGGAGCCGCTGCGCCAGATCGTGGAGAACGCCGGCGAGGATGCCGCCGTGATCCTCAACAAGGTCAAGGACGTCAAGGAAGCCAAGGACCGGGCCTTCGGCTACAACGCCGCCACCGGCAAGTTCGGGGATCTGCTCGAGGAGGGCATCCTCGATCCGACCAAGGTTACGCGTCTGGCACTGCAGAACGCGGCATCCGTGGCGGGTCTGCTGCTCACCACCGAGGTCATGGTGGCCGAGGCTCCGAAGGATGAGGAGCACAGCCACGGCGGCCCGCCGGGCGGCATGGGCGGAATGGACATGTAAGGACCCTCTCTAAAGAGGTATCGATTCTGTAACAGTGAGCCGTTAGCCTTTACATAACGGTTAGGGGTTCGCGCTCCAGGCTCAAAGCCGAGGCGCCACCCCCAAAGACGCGGAACAAGACCCCCTATTCCGCGCATCATTCGCAGGCCCCCTCGTGGGGCCTGTTTTTTTGGTTTATCGTCCCCCCGGAGGATCCTCTCCAAGGGGGCTCACCATGGCTCGACCGAAAGCTCGCGCACTGCTCGCTGCGCTGTCCCTCATGGGCCTCGCGCTCGCCGCGTGCAGCCGGCAGGGCCAGGACCAGATGAGCTGGGCCCGTGCGGCCCTCGAGCGCAACGACCGCCTGGAGATCGTTGCGGCCGACCAGCAGAGCCGCACCTTCACGGTGCGCAGCAAGGACACGGGTGAGCTGAGCATGGTGCGCGCCGACCAGCTGGTCGGCGGCCTCGCGCTGCCAGCCGCCCCAGGCGCCGCTGCGAAAGCCGCGGCCCCTGCCGCGGCCCCGACACCCGCGCCGGAGAGTGCGGCTGCTGCGCCCGCAGGCGCGGGCCCCGAGGCTGCGCCGGCCTCTGCAGCGACTGCGCCAGCCTGGCGCGGCGAGGCAAGCGAGCCGGCGGCCCCGCCCCCCTCACCTAAAGCATTTGCCTCGCGCGCCCTGCAGCCGGGCGGCCAGGCGCAGCCGGCGCCCGGACAGGTTCTCGAGGCGGGACCCGGCTACAGCATCGAGGCGGGGTCGGGTCCCACGGCCGCTGCGGCGCCCGTCCTGCGCGAGCCGAGCTCGGGCGGCCCCGCCATCGAGGTGCGCCGCGAGCCGATCGTCTGTCAGGGGGCGCGCCTCCTGCACATCGACAACCTCAATCTCCAGTTCGACGGCGATGGCGTGAGCGCCGAGGACGGCTGCGAGATCCACATCACCAACAGCCGCATCCGTGCCACGGGCGTCGGTGTCTCGGCGCGCGCCGCCAACGTCCACATCGACAACAGCCTGATCGAGGGCGACACCGGCTCGATCGACGCCTCCGACGGCGCGCAGGTCTACACTGCGTCGTCGAGGTTCAAGGGCTTGAGCCGCCGGCTCGACACGGCAGCCGTGCACGACCTCGGGGGCAATGTCTGGAACTGACCCGCCTGCGGGTTCCGAGCTCGGGAGTCTGGTAAAGCGCGCCCTGGAGGCGCTCGAGGCCGACGGGCTCACGCGTGCAGCGCTCGAGCTCGCCCCGGCGGACCTGCGTGCGTCGCTGCCGCGGGTGCTGGCGGCGAGCGATTTCGTCGCCGGCTCCCTGAGGCGCGATCCACGGCTGCTCGCCGCGCTGCTCGCGCGCGGCGATCTCAGGCGGCGTCTTGCGCCCGGCGAGCTCGCCACACGCGCACCGGAGCTCGCCGCTGCGACTCCGGAGGGGGAGGCGCAGAACGCGCTGCGGCGCTGGCGGCGGCACGAGCTCGTGCGCATCGCCTGGCGCGACCTCGCCGGCTGGGCCGATCTCGATGAGACGCTCGCCGATCTCAGCGCCTTCGCGGACGCGGCGATCCGCTCGGCCCTGACTTACGCGCGGCACGGGCTGGTCGCACGCTATGGCGAGCCGCGCTCCGCCGCCGGCGAGGTTCAGCCGCTCGTG
The DNA here is from genome assembly GCA_035625955.1 of Steroidobacteraceae bacterium. Classification (GTDB taxonomy): domain Bacteria; phylum Pseudomonadota; class Gammaproteobacteria; order Steroidobacterales; family Steroidobacteraceae; genus 13-2-20CM-66-19. Next base: position 6,293 of record DASPOP010000085.1, read on the forward strand.
GTCATCGGCATGGGCAAGCTCGGTGGCGGCGAGCTCAACTTCTCCTCGGACGTCGATCTGGTGCCGCTGTTCCCCGAGCACGGCGAGACCGACGGCCAGCGCGGCGTGGCCAACGAGGAATTTTTCACGCGCCTGGTGCAGGCGCTGGTGCGGCTGCTCGAAGCGCCGACCGCGGAGGGCTTCGTGCTGCGGGTCGACCTGCGGCTGCGGCCCTTCGGCGACTCGGGGCACGTCGTCTCGAGCTTCGCTTCCTTCGAGGACTACCTGCTGCGGCACGGCCGCGACTGGGAGCGCTACGCCTACATCAAGGCGCGCGCCATCACCGCCCCGGAGCGCTACGCCGAAATCGAGGCTGCCGCGGTGCGGCCGTTCGTCTACCGGCGCTATCTCGACTACGGAGTGTTCGAGAGCCTGCGTGAGATGAAGGCGCTCATCGAGCGCGAGGTCGAGCGGCGCGAGCTCGCCGACGACGTCAAGCTCGGCCCGGGAGGCATCCGCGAGATCGAGTTCATCGTGCAGGCGCTGCAGCTCACGCGCGGCGGGCGCGATCGGGGCCTGCAGACCCCGGTGCTGCACACCGCACTCAGGCGCCTCGGGCAGACCCGCATCCTGCCGGCCGCAGCGGTGGTGCAGCTCGAGGCGGCGTACGTCTTCCTGCGCCGCCTCGAGAACCGGCTGCAGATGCTCGGCGATGCCCAGGTGCACGCGCTGCCGGTCGAGCCGCTCGCCCGTGAGCGCGTGACTCTCGCCATGGGCGCGCCCGACTGGCCCTCGCTGCTTGCGGACCTCGAGCGGCACCGCCAATGCGTGCGTGGTCACTTTCGCGAGGTGATCCTGGGCGGCGGCACACAGCAGGATGCCGCGGTCAGGATCGACCTCGGGCGTTTCTGGGACACCCAGGCGGAGACGGCGGCGCTCGCCGAGTCGCTCAGCTCTGCCGGCTTCAGCGACAGCGCCGAAGCCGCCCGCCTGCTGCTCGAGCTGCGCGCCTCGAGCCTGGTGCGCAAGCTCGATGAGCCGGGCCGCAGGCGTCTGCAGGCGCTGCTGCCGGTGCTGCTCGCCGATATCGCCAGGAGCGGCGCACAGCTTCCGGTGCTGCGCCGGATCCTCACCATCATCGAGGCGACCGGCAAACGCTCGGCTTACTTTGCGCTGCTGCGCGAGAACGCCGCGGCGCGGGCGCGCCTGGTCGAGCTGGTCGGGCATGGCGAGTTCCTGGCGGCGCAGATCGCCGCGCAGCCGCTGCTGCTCGATGAGCTGATCGACGCGCGGCTGCTTTCCGAGCTGCCGACCCGCGCCGCCCTTGCGGCGGAGCTCGGTCAGCGCCTCGGCCAGCTGCACGACGAGGATCCGGAGCGCCAGGTGGAAGCGCTGCGTCATTTCCAGAGCGCGGCGTTGTTCCGCGTGGCGGTCGCCGATCTTACCGGCGCCATGCCGCTCATGCAGGTGAGCGACCGGCTCACCGACGTCGCCGAGCTCATCATCGAGCGTGCGCTCGAGCTCGCGTGGCGGCAGATCACCACGCAGTTCGGCGTGCCGACCTGCGGCGACGGCCGGCCGGTGAACGTCTGCGCGGTCGGCTATGGCAAGCTCGGCGGCATGGAGCTCGGCTACTCCTCGGATCTCGACCTGGTTTTCCTGCACGACTCGCACGGCGAGCGCCAGGAGACGAGCGCCGCCTCACCCATCGACAACCAGCTGTTCTTCGTGCGCCTCGCGCAGCGCATCGTGCACCTGCTCACCATGCACTCCGCCGCCGGACGGCTCTACGAGGTCGACGTGCGGCTGCGGCCGAGCGGCAAGGGGGGATTGCTGGTGACCAACATCGAGGCGTTCGCCGAGTACCAGCGGCGCGAGGCGTGGACCTGGGAGCACCAGGCGCTGCTGCACGCCCGCAGCGTCGCCGGCTCGCCGCAGCTGCGTGCCGGGTTCGAGCGCGTGCGGCTCGAGGTGCTGTGCCACTACGTACGCCGCGACAGCCTGCGCACTGAAGTGCGCGCCATGCGCGAGCGCATGCGCCGCGAGCTCTCCAAAGGCGGGTCGGCGCGCTTCGACATCAAGCAGGATCCCGGCGGCATCGCCGACATCGAGTTCCTGGCGCAGTATTGGGCGCTGTCGTGGGCCGAGCGCTACCCGGCGGTGGTGATGTTCGCCGACACCATCCGTCAGCTCGAATCGGTGGCCTCCGCGGCTCTGGTGCCGCAGGCCGACGTCGACGTGCTCACCAGGGCCTACCGCGCCTATCGCGCCACTGCGCACCACCTCGCGCTCGCCGGCCGGACGGCGCTGACTCCCCCGGAGGAGTTCGCGAGGGAGCGCGCCGACGTCACCCGCATCTGGGACGCCGCCATGGACGCCGGCCCGCCCGCGGGGCCGGTATAATCCACGCCATGCTTGCCCCCGCACGGCCCCTGATCCAGCCCAACGCACAGAACCAGTACGACGTGACGCAGGAGGACCTGCCGCTCTGCTGCCCGATGCCGCAGATGTACCTGTGGAACTCGCATCCGCGCGTGTACCTGCCGATCAGGGACACGGGATGGGCGAAGTGCCCGTATTGCAGCGCGGAGTACACGCTGCGCAAGTGACGCCGCGGCAGCGGGCCTAAGCCACGCGCTGCGCGGTAACTCCGCGCAGCGCGTAGCGAGTTCGGTCAGTTCCAGAGCCTGAGGTTCGCGAGGCTGCCGGGATCGCCCGCTGCATCCGGATCGAGCCGGACACCGGCGGCGCGGCCGCCGCCGCCGCGCGCGTCCTCGTCGTCGAATGCCGTCGTGGCCGGAACGCTGAGAGCCGCTCCGCCCCTGGACTTCAGCTCCGAGTTGAGGGCCGGCAGCTCCTTCGAGGTCAGCTGGGAGAACTCGGCCATCGCGTCGCTGAGCTGGCTGCGCAGCCCCGCGATGTTGTCGAGCTGATACTCCGACGGCGGCCCCTCCCAGGAATTGACGGCGCCATAGAGCTGATCGGTGTGCTCGCGCAGCCGTTCCTCGCCCGTGATCGCTCCGCCCTCCGTGGTCGCCACGATCTCCTTGCGGATCCCGTCGAGTTTCTGGTCGAAGTCGGCGAGCTTGTGGCGCAGCGGGTCCTTCTCCGCGCGGCCTTTGTTGGCCGCCGCCACCTGCTGGCGCAGCGCCACGATCTGCGCGAAGAACTGGGTCTCGTCGTTGAAGAGCGTGTAGACCTTCATCGCCGCCTCGTACTGCGCCTTGCGATCGGCGACGCTCCAGCCGACGCGCCGATCGAGGCCGACATCGATCCTGGTGTCGTAGGTCTTACCGTTGTCCTCGATGCGGATGGTGTAGGTGCCGGGGACCACGCGCGGCCCCTGGGTGGCAGCGAACGCGACCTGTACCGCGGGCGGCACGTGCGGCGCCGGCAGGTGCATGGTCCAGAGCACGCGGTTCAAGCCGCGGCGGCTGCTCGCCGGCAGCTCATCGACCACGTGGCCGGCGCTATCCAGCACCTCGATCTTGAGCTTGCCGAACAGGTGCCGTGTCCTCTGGTAGTAGGTGATGACCGCGCCCGCCGTGGGATTGTCGCCGACGAAGGCGGCAGCGCCGGTCGGCGGGCCACCGTCGGCCTCGATGCGCTGCTGCACCGGACGCGCCGAGACGAACGCCACATCCTGGGCGAGCAGCTGCGGCGTCAGGTGACGCAGCGGGGTGATGTCGTCGATGATCCAGATGCCGCGGCCGTGCGTGGCCAGCGCCATGTCACTGTCGCGCGGCTGCACCGCCACGTCCCGAACCGCGACCGCCGGGATGTCGCCGCCCTTGAACTGGCCCCAGTGCGCGCCGCCGTCCACCGAAATCCACAGTCCAAACTCGGTGCCGAGGAACAGCAGTGACTTGTCGACGGTGTCCTCCTTGATGACGTGCGCATAGCCGCGCACGCTCTTCGCTTCCTGCGGCGTCACCAGCGGCGACCAGCTCTTGCCGTAGTCGCGGGTCACGTAGACGTACGGGGCCAGGTCCCCGAAGGTGTGCCGGTCGAAGGCGGCATAGGCGGTGGCCGCATCGAAGCTGCTCGCCTGCACCCAGTTCACCCACTCGCCCTTCGGCAGGCCGCGCACGTTGCCGGCCACGTTGGTCCAGTGCGCGCCGTCGTCGCGCGTCAGCTGCAGGTTGCCGTCGTCGGTGCCCACCCAGATCGTGCCCTTCTCGAGCGGCGACTCGCTGATCGAGAAGATCGTGGTGTGCATCTCGGCCGCGGAGTTGTCGACGGTCACACCGCCCGACTGCTCCTGCTTCTGCATGTTCGGATCGTTGGTGGTGAGGTCCGGCGAAATCCGCTGCCAGCTCTGGCCGTGATCCTTCGACCGGTAGAGAAACTGCGCGCCGATGTAGACCGTCCCCGGATCGTTGGGCGAGAGCGCGATCGGCGTGTTCCAGTTGAAGCGCAGCTTCTTGTACAGCTTCAGATCCCCGGCGCCGAGCTTCGGCTGGATGTCGCGCGTCTCGAGCGTGCGCACGTTGACGCGCCCGATGGTGCCTCCCTGGGCCTCCGCGTAGACGTAGTCGGCGTTCGCAGGATCGTTGTACATCCAGAAGCCGTCCCCGCCGAAGAACGCGGTCCAGCGCGCGCTGGTGATGCCGCCGGGGTAGGCGGAGTCGCCCCGCCACGAGCCGTTGTCCTGCAGGCCTCCGTAGACGTGGTAGGGATCGGCGTTGTCGACGCTCACATGGTAGAACTGCGAGATCGGCAGATTGTCCGACTTCCACCACTTGTTGCCGCCGTCGTAGGAGGTCCACAGCCCGCCGTCGTCGCCGTTGAACACGTGCTGCGAGTTGGCGGGATCGACGAACACGTCGTGCACGTCGCCGTGCGCGCCGTTGAAGCCGCCGACGGTGGTGAAGCTCTTGCCGCCGTCCTCGCTCAGGATCAGGGCGCCGTCGGTCTTGAAGAGGCGCCTGGGATTCTTCGGATCGACGATCAGGTTGGCGAAGTAGAAGGGCCGCCACACCATCCAGGTGCTCTTGTCGCCGCGCTCCCAGCTCCCGCCGCCGTCGTGCGAGATGAACAGCGCCGAGTCTGTGGATTCGATGAAGGCGTAGACCGTCTGCGGCTCGCTCGGTGCATAGGCGAGGGCGATGCGCCCGTAGGGCTTGGCCGGCAGCCCCTTGTTAGCCGCCGCGGTGAGCTCGGTCCAGCTCTTGCCGCCGTCGCTGCTGCGGTAGAGGCCGCTGCCGGAGGACGCCTTCGGCCCGTCGCCGCCGGAGCGGAACGTCCAGCCCTTGCGGCGGAAATCCCAGAGGCTGGCGAGCAGCACGTCGGGGTTGCCTGGCTGCTGTGCCACGCTCGCGCAGCCGGTCGAGAGATTCGCGCCCCTGAGGATCAGCTGCCAGGTCTTGCCGCCGTCGGTCGTCTGGTACAGGCCGCGATCGGCGGAGTCGCTCCAGAGCTTCCCCGGGACGCAGGCGTAGACGGTGTCGGACGAGCGCGGGTCGACGACGATCCTGGCGATGCGCTCCGAGTCCTTGAGGCCGGCGCTGGTCCAGGTCTCGCCGGCGTCGGTCGACTTGTAGATGCCGTCGCCCACCGAGACGCTGTTGCGCGTCCAGGGCTCGCCGGTGCCGACCCACATGTTCTCGTGATGGCTCGGATCGATGGCGATGGCGCCGATCGATTGCACCGGCTGCTTGTCGAACACGGGCTTGAAGATCGTGCCGCCGTCGGTCGACTTCCACACGCCGCCGCTCGCCGCGCCGACGAACAGCGTCAGCTTGCCGGAGGCATCGTTGTAGCCGGCGAGCGCCGCGATGCGCCCGCTCATCGCCGCGGAGCCGATGTTGCGGGCACCGAGACCGGAAATCACCGCCGAGTCGGCTACCGGCACATCGGCGCGCACCACGGCAGGAACGGCGGCCACGGACACGAGCGCGCCGGCCAGCGCCAGGATCGGGAATCGCATGGTTTCTTCTCCCTGAGTTACTTGGAGGCGGCGGCGGCCGGCTGCGTCGCCGGGAAGCGGAACAGAGCGCCGTCTATGGCGAGGTTGGCTTCCGCCTTGTCGATCTGCACCTTGTTGCGGTCGCTCGAGCCGTTGCGCCCCGAGGCCTGCGCGAAGGCGTAGTAGACCCCGTTCACCTGCTCGTAGTCGCCGTAGTCGGTGACGGTTTCCCTGGGTACGCCGTGCTGGATGCGGCGGTTGACGGTGCGGATCTCGAGGAAGTAGTCGGGATCGAGGAATACATAGGTGACGTCGCCGTTGGGACGGGTGACGCGCAGCTTGTAGGCGTCGGTGCCGTCGACGTCCTCGGTGCCGAGATAGTCGAGCTTGTAGCCCTTGGCCTTGTAGTCGACCAGCGCACCGGTGAAATCAGCGGCGTCCTCGCTGAGCTCCTTGGTGTCGTCGGCCGACATCTTTTCCGCGTCCTTGCGGCCCTGGAACGGGTTCACCTTCCAGCCCTGCGTGCCGTCGTAGGCCTGGATCAGCGTCAGACCCTGCAGCGTCGCTTCGATGCGCTCCGAGTCGGGGCGCGCGATCGTGGCGACGTAGCCGAGCTGCAGCGTGCCGCCGTTGACCAGGACCTTTCCGCTGAGCCGCAGCGAGTGCAGGGCGGCGAGCTTTTCGGTCCCGCCCTTGGCCGCGACGTTCTTCGCGGCGAGCTCGTCGGCGGTGTAGGCGAACGCAGAGGATGCTGCGGTGAGCAGCACGACAGCAGCTACTAAGCGCATGCGCTTAACTCCAGTCTCTTCGGTGGATCTTTCTATGATGCGCTGGCGCCGCGGGGCGGCACCAGTCGCGACGGGTTCCTTCAGCCGCTCAATCCTTTCGTTCCGGCGCTCAGTCCGTGTCCGCGGCGTTGACGTCCCGCGGTGGCGCGAGGTCGGCCCGCACCGGAGTGAGACCCGCGGCCTTGAGCTGCCGGTTGAGATCCGGCAGCTCGCCCTGGAGCCTGCGCCAGCCGTCCATGAGGCCCGCGAGGGAACCGCGCGCGGCGGCCGTCGCAGCCAGCTGTGCGGCGGTCGGCGGCGCATCGCCGCGCAGCAGCTCGGCGTAGAGCGAGTCGATGTGGCCCTGCACGTCGGGCAGCAGCTCCGGGGTTTGGCCCGGCGGCTTCTGCGGCGGCCCGGTCTTCTCCTCTTTCGATTCCAGGAGCGCCGTGAGCCGCGCCTGGTAGTCGCTCACTGCCTGAGCGGCGGCGCCCGTGGGCTTAAGCGCTTTGAGCTGCGCCTCCTCGGAGCGGGCGGCGAGCAGCGTCTGCGAGCTCCCGGTGAGGAGTCCGGCCAGCTCGGCCGCGAGCCGCAGCTGATCGGCCAGCGCGCCCTCGGGCAGCCGAACGCGCGGGTCGGGCCTGAGCGTCAGCGGCTGCTCGAGCTTGCGGCCGTCGACCGTGAGGCGCACCACGTAGCTGCCCGGCAGCGCCAGCGGCCCTTGCGGTTGTCGCGGCGTCGCCTGGGGCACGGCCGAGATGGGATAGCCATGGGTGGTGGACACCGGGTCCGCATAGCGCAGGTTCCACACCCAGCGGTGCATGCCGGTGCTTGCGGGCAGCACGCGCGGGGAGCTCAACCAGTAGGCGGGGATCAGCTCGCGCGCGAGCTCCTCGGCGGATGGCTCGGGGGCGTCGTCGCTGCGGAAGCGGCGCACGAGGTTGCCGGCGCCGTCGATGACCTCGAGCGTCACGGCGCGCTTGGCAGCGCGCGGCAGAAAGTACTCGATCACGGCTCCGGCCGGTGGATTGGCGGCCAGCGGCTCATCGGGCGGCAGCGGCGTGTCGGTCCAGGTACTGCGATGCACGCGCCAGGCGGCGGCCGGGCGGAACAGCACCGCATCGCGCATGGGGGCGAGCGCGAGCTGGCGCAGGCGCGAGATGTCGTCGAGCACCCAGAAGGAGCGGCCGTGCGTCGCCACGATCAGATCGTCGTCGTGGACGAGCAGGTCGCGCATCGAGGTGTGCGGGAGATTGAGCTGCAGCGAATCCCAATGCTCGCCGTCGTCGTACGAGACCCACACGGCCTTCTCGGTGGCGGCGAACAGCAAGCCTCTGCGCTCGGGGTCCTCGCGCACCGCGTTCACCGGCGCGTCGTCCGGCAGCCCCGCCGCGATCGGCTGCCAGCTCTTGCCACCGTCGCGGGTGCGGTAGATGAAGGGGTGCAGATCGTCGATGCGCAGCCGGCTCACCGAGACATAGGCGGCTTCGACGTCGAAATGTGACGGCTCGATCTGCGTCACCTTGCTCCAGGGAATGAGCTCGGGCGGCGTGACGTTGGCCCAGCGCCGGCCGCCGTCGCGCGTCACCCACACCAGGCCGTCGTCGGTACCGGCCCAGAGCGTGTCGATGCTCTTGGGCGAGGGTCCCAGCGCATAGATGACGCCGCGCTGCTGCTCCGCGCCCTTCGGGTGCTGCGTGGCGGCGCTCGCCGGCAGCGCGCCCGCCTCGCGCGCGAGGTCGGGGCTGATCGCGCTCCAGGTCATGCCGCCGTCGCTCGTCTTCCACAGCCGGTTGAGCGCGTAGTACAGAACATGCGGGTCGAGCGGCGAGAACATGAGCGGCTGCGTGCGGTCGGCCCGCACGTCGGGCCCGCGCACCGGAGCCGGCGTGACGTTCTGCACCTGCCCGGTGGAGACGTGGAACTTCGACACCTCGGTGCGGCCGCCGCCGTAGATGATGTCCGGGTCGAGGGGATCGGGGGCGGCATAGCCGTACTCGATCACCCCGACCGGGTGCCAGTCGCGATCGGTGATCGAGCCGTCGTTGCCGCGCGTGGCGATGCACACCGAGCCGCTCTCCTGCTGACCGGAGCAGACCCGGTACGGGAAGGTCGGCGCGGCGCTCACGTGATAGAGCTGCGCCGTCGGCTGATTGAGCCAGCTGCTCCAGCTCTCGCCGCCGTTTACGGTGATGACCGCGCCCTGGTCGCTCACCAGCGCGAGGATGCGGGAATCCGTCGGGCTGACCCAGATGTTCTGGTAGTCGTCGCCCCCCGGGGCACCCCGCAGCGGCGTCCAGGTCCTGCCGCCGTCGGCGGACTTCATGGTGACGAGCCCGATGCTGTAGAGGACGTCCGCGTTGGTCGGGTCGACGCGCAGCACCGTCAGATCGCCGCCGCCGATGCGCAGCGATGCACGCGGATCGGCGGTGATGCGCGTCCAGTGCTCGCCCGCATCATCGGAGCGGTACACACCGAGCCCGGCCGCCGAGGAGTAGTCGCCCGGCTCGGTCGTCCCGGCGACCGCGTAGATGCGCTGCGGTGCGCTCGCGGCGATCGCGAAATTGATCTGGGTGAGATTGTCCGGCAGCCCCTCGCTCAGGCGCTTCCAGGTCGCGCCGCCGTCGCTCGACTTGAAGAGCCCGCCGTTGGTGCCCTCGAACTCGTTCTTGTCCTCCCACGGCCCGAGGCGCGACTGCCAGAGCGCCGCGTACACCACGTCGGGGTGCGCGGGATCGAGCGCGACCGCCGAGCCGCCGGTGTCGGCATCCTTGTAGAGGACCCGCTCCCAGGTGGCCCCGCCATCGCGCGAGCGGTAGATGCCGCGCTGCTCGTTGGCGCCGTAGGGGTGGCCGAGAACGGCGGCAAAGAGGCGGTTCGGGTCGCGCGGGTCGACGGCGAGCTCGGGAATCTGCTGGCCGTCGGTGAGGCCGCCGTGTGTCCAGGTACGCCCGCCGTCCGCGGAACGGTAGATGCCGTTGCCGACCGAGAGATCCGGGCGCCGCAACCCTTCACCGCTCGCCGCGTAGACGATGTCGGGGTCGGACGGCGCGATCGCGATCGCGCCGATCGACTGCGTCGGCTGCGCGTCGAAGATGGGCTGCCAGGTGCGTCCCGCGTCGCGGGTCTTCCACACGCCGCCGTTGACCGCACCGATGTAGAAGACATTCGGCTGCGACGGCACGCCCGCGACCGCCCGCGTGCGCCCGCCGCGCATCGGGCCGATCATGCGCCAGGAGAGGTCGGCGTACGCGCCCGGCGGCTGCTGCTGGGCGAGGGCGGTGCTCGCAGCCATGCCGAGGAGCGGCAGAAGAATCGCGCAGGAGATCACGGAGTTGTGGCGCACTTGAGGAGCCCTGTGCTTGCTTATTTTGGCGGTGCACGATACACCCTCGGCGGGCGAACCGAAATCCGCCGGGGGAGGCGTACCGCTCAGCGGTACTGTTTGTACGATTTCTCCTCGACGATACGCGAGCCGAGCTGGGTGTTGATGCGCTTCTTGATCGCCGCGCGCTCATCGTTCGAGACGTAGACGGCGCGCGCGAGCTCGATGAACTCGCGGTCGAAAGTCTGCCGGGCCTCTTTGTCGCGGATGCGGTCCTCGATGTCCCACAGCTGCTCGTTCACGTGCTGCAGCGCGCGCTCCTCCTGAGCCAGTCCGCGGTCGGCACAGCCCGAGTCGCGCCAGGTCGACTCGAGCAGCGCCAGCTCGGTTTTCACGTTGGCGAGCTTGGCGGCATCCATGATGCGCGCCGCCTTGATCCGCAGGATGGTGATCTTGTCGAGCAGCTCGCCCGGCGAGACGGGCACGAGGACGTCGTTCATATGCGCGATCCTAGCAACTCGTCGAGCCGCGCGGTGACCTCCTCGACGGCAATGAGGTTCATGACTCCCGGCTCCTCGATCTTGTGCCCCCAGGGCAGCTCCTGCGGCTCGCAGCCGCGGAAGGCGCGCGCCGCGCGCGCGTAGGCATCGATGCACCAGCGTCCCGAGAGGTAGGGACCGACGCGCGCCGGGTTGCTCGGGGCATAGAGCCCGAGCACCGGGGTCCCGACCATGGTTGCCATGTGTACCGGACCCGAGTCGGGGCTCACCAGCACGGTCGCGCGCGCCAGGAGAGCCAACAGCTCGGGCAGCGTGTCCTGTCCGATCTGGTTCACGACCGCCGTACCGGCCGTGCGGGCGATTGCCTCCCCCATGCGCTGCTCGGTGTCACTCGGCCCGCCGGCGAGAATCACCCGCATGCGGTGGCGCGTGGCGGCGTGCAGGGCGAGGGCCGCGTAGCGCTCCGGGGCCCAGTTGCGCAGCGCGTGGCTCGAGCAGGGGCTGATGACGAGGGTCGGCTGCGCATCGGGCAGCAGCCGCGCGGCGTAGGCGCGCGCCGCCGCCGGCAGCGGCACGTCCCAGCGCAGCAGCCGCTCGCGGATGCCGAGCGCGGCGGGGAAGCCGAACAGGCTGTCGAGCACGTGCTCGCGCGATTGCGCGGCGA
>DASPOP010000086.1:0-5857 GCA_035625955.1 Steroidobacteraceae bacterium
GTTCTTCCTCGACGAGACCGGCAGCCACAAAGTCACGCCGCTCGTCGAGGCAGGCTGAGCCCCGAACGGCGAAATCGCCGCAGGCGATTTCGCCCAATCAACCAACGAAACGCCTGGCGTTGCGGAACAGCCGCATCCAGCCGCTGTAGCTGCCGGCATCGCGCGGCCGCCAGGAATTCTGCAGATAGCGGAACGAGCGCTCCGGGTGGGGCATGGTGATGGTCACGCGCCCATCGGCGTTGCAGAGCGCGGCGATGCCGAAGGGACTGCCGCTCGGGTTCGCCGGGTAAGTGGCCGCGACGCTGCGATCGTGCTGCACGTAACGGAACCCCACCAGGCCGCTGGCGGCGCAGGCCGCGGCCGCCTCCGGCGTGGGAAATTCCGCCCGCCCCTCCCCGTGCGATACCGCGATCGGCAGCAGTGATCCGGCCATCCCCTCGAGCAGCACCGAGGGCGAGGGCAGGAGCTCCACCAGCGGGAAGCGCGCCTCGTACTGCTCGCTGCGGTTCTGCACGAAGCGCGGCCAGTGCGCGCTGCCCGGAATCAGGCTCTTCAGCGCCGCAAACATCTGGCAACCGTTGCAGATGCCGAGCGCAAAGCTGTCGCCGCGCGCGAAGAAGCGCTCGAACTCGCTCCTTACGGCGGCGTGGTACAGGATCGACTTGGCCCAGCCCTCGCCCGCCCCGAGCACGTCGCCGTAGCTGAAGCCGCCGCAGGCAATGACTCCCTTGAACTCCGCGAGTGTGCGCGCGCCGGAGAGCAGGTCGGTCATGTGCACGTCGTGCGGCTCGAAGCCCGCCTGAGCGAACACCGCCGCCGTCTCGGTCTGGCTGTTGACGCCCTGCTCGCGCAGGATCGCGACCTTGGGAGCCACGCCGCGCGCAACGTAGGGCGCCGCGATGTCCTCCTCGGGGTCGAAGCTGAGATCGACGCTGAGCCCCGGGTCGGCTTGCGCGCTCTGCGCGGCAAACTCCTCGTCGGCGCACTGCGGCTCGTCGCGCAGGCGACGCATGCGCCACGAAGTCTCCGACCAGGCGCGCCGCAGGTCCGCCCAGGCCTCATCGATCAGCGCCGAGCCGACCCGCACCTGCACGCGCAGCTCCGCCACGGGCGCGCCGAGATAGAGCGCCGCAGCGCTCAGATTATGCCGCGCGAGGATCTCGCTGAAGCGCGGCTCATCGCCCGCGAGGATCTGCACGACCACGCCGGGCTCCTCGCTGAAGAGCTGCGCCGCGGCCGGCCCGCGCGCGGCCGGCAGCGCGACGTCGAGCCCGCAGTGTCCGGCGAAGGCCATCTCGAGCAGCGTGACGAGCAGTCCGCCGTCAGAGCGGTCGTGATAGGCGCGCAGCAGCTTCGCAGCGCGCAGCTCCCGCAGCGCTGCCGAGAGCTCGAGCAGCCGCCGCGGCTCATCGAGATCCGCCGGCTCCTCGCCGAGCTCGCCGTACACCTGCGCGAGCGCCGAGGCCCCGAGGCGGTTCTTGCCGGCGGCCAGATCGATGAGCCACAGCGAGCTCGGCCGCTCCTCGAGCTCGAGCGCCGGCGTGAGCGTCGCGCGCACGTCCGCGAGCGGCGCGAACGCCGAGATGATGAGCGACACCGGCGCCACGACACTCTTCTCGACACCGCCCTCGCTCCAGCGCGTCCGCATCGAGAGCGAGTCCTTGCCCACGGGGATTGCGATGCCGAGCCGGGGACACAAGTCCTTCGCGACCGCCTCGACGGTCGCATACAGCGCGGCATCCTCGCCGGGCTCGCCGCTCGCGGCCATCCAGTTGGCCGACAGGCGGACCTTCGACAGCGAATCGACATCCGCCGCCAGAATGTTGGTGATCGCTTCGGCGACTGCGAGCCGGCCCGAGGCGGGCGCATCGAGCAGCGCCACCGGCGTGCGCTCGCCCATCGCCAGCGCCTCGCCCGCCACGCCCTCGTAGTCGGCGGCAGTGACGCCGACATCGCTCACCGGCACCTGCCACCGTCCCACCAGCTGGTCGCGGCTGACGAGCCCGCCCACGGTCCGATCGCCGATGGTGATGAGAAAAGTCTTGTCCGCCACCGCCGGCAGCCGCAGCACGCGATACAGCGCCTCGGTGAGCTCGAGGGCCTTTGAGTCGAAGCGCCGCTTGAGCGCGGGGACGCTGCGCACGTCGCGCGTGAGACGCGGCGGCTTGCCGAGCAGCAGATCGAGCGGCATGTCGACCGCCGCCACGCGAAACAGCGGATCGGACACGGTGAGCCGTCCGCTCGCGTCGATCGCGCCGATCACCGCGAACGGACAGCGCTCGCGCGCGGCGATCGCGGCGAAGCGCTCGAGCTCCTCGCTCGCGACGATCAGCACGTAGCGCTCCTGCGCCTCGTTGCACCACAGCTCCATCGGCGACATGCCGGGCTCGGCGCTCGGAATCGAGCGCAGGTCGATGCGGGCGCCGCGCCCGCCGTGGGCGACCGACTCGGGTACGGCGTTGGAGAGGCCGCCGGCGCCCACGTCGTGGATGAGGAGGATGGGGTTGCGTCCGGCAAGCGCCCAGCAGTGATCGATCACCTCCTGCGCGCGGCGCTGCATTTCCGGGTTGCCGCGCTGCACCGAGGCGAAATCGAGATCGGCGCTCGAGCTGCCGCTGCCGAGCGACGACGCGGCACCGCCGCCGAGGCCGATGAGCATCGCCGGTCCCCCGAGCACCACCAGCTGCGCGCCGACCGGAAACTCGGCCTTCTCGACGTGCGCGCGGCGGATGTTGCCCAGGCCCCCGGCGACCATGATGGGCTTGTGGTAGCCGCGCGCGCGGTGCGGGCCATCGCCGGGGAGCTCGAGCTCGAGGGTACGGAAGTAGCCGCACACCGCCGGCCGTCCGAACTCGTTGTTGAAGGACGCAGCTCCGATCGGGCCCTCGGTCATGATCTCGAGCGCGGAGGCAATGCGCGCCGGCGCGCCGAAGTCGCGCTCCCACTGGCGCTCGTAGCCCGGGATGCGCAGGTTCGACACCGAGAACCCGGTGAGACCGGCTTTGGGCTTGGCGCCGCGTCCGGTTGCACCCTCGTCGCGGATCTCACCGCCCGAGCCGGTCGCGGCTCCCGGGAAGGGTGAGATGGCGGTCGGATGATTGTGAGTCTCGACCTTGATGAGAATATCGATCGGCTCGACGCTGCGACGGTAGACGCCGGACTCCGGATCCGGGAAGTAACGCGTCCCGACACAGCCCTCGATGACCGCGGCGTTATCGCGGTAGGCCGAGAGCACACCCTGAGGATGCACCGCGTGCGTGTGGCGGATCATCGCAAACAGCGACTCGCTGCGCGGCCTGCCGTCGATGGTCCAGGCGGCGTTGAAGATCTTGTGGCGGCAGTGCTCGGAGTTGGCCTGTGCGAACATCATGAGCTCGACGTCGGTCGGGTCGCGCCCGAGCTGCGTGAAGCTCTCGAGCAGGTAGTCGATCTCTTCCGTGGACAGCGCCAGCCCGAGCCGCTGGTTGGCCTCCGCGAGCGCGGCGCGCCCGCCGCGCAGCGCGACGGTGGCGAGCGGCTTCGGCGGCGTGTGCTCGAACAGCCGCGCGGCCTCAGCCGCATCCAGCAGCGCCATCTCGGTCATGCGGTCGAACAGCGCCGGCGCGAGACGCGTGAGCTGCGCGCTTCCCAGAACGCGCGCCGCGCTCAAGGAGTACGCGATGCCGCGCTCCACGCGGCGCACGCTGCCGAGGCCGCAGACCCGCACGATGTCGGTCGCCTTGCTCGACCAGGGCGAGATCGTGCCTGCGCGCGGCACGACCAGCACGCGCTCGCCGGAGGCGGCGCTGAGATCGGCGGGAAGAGTCGGGCCATAGGTGAGGAGCCGCCCGAGCAGCTCGCGCTCAGCGCCATCGAGCGGCCGCTCGAGGTCGGCGAAGTGCACGAAGCGTGCGGCAAGTCCCCGCACCGCGGGCTCTAGGCCCACGAGGCGGTCGAGGAGTTTCGCGATTCGAAACGCGGACAGCGCCGGTGCGCCCGGAATCTCCAGCATGCGCTACCCGCGCCTCACTTCTTCTCTCCGGGCGGAGCCGAGTACATCGGCATGGGAAACTGCGTCACGTTGGCGCCCGCCTCCAGCACCGTGATCTTGCTGACCCCCTGCTTCTTCACCTCGTCGATGCGCAGGATCGAGTGCATCGGCAGGAACGTGCGCTTGACCCCGGAGAACTCTCCCTTGATGCGCTCCTCGGACGGGTCCAGCACCACCGAGGAACGCTCGCCGAACACCAGCTCCTCGACCTCGATGAACCCGAACAGCTCCCCGTGGCTGACCTTGCGTGCGTACACCTCGTAAACCTTGCCTTGATTCACGAACATAATGCGGAAAATGTGACTGGCTGCCATGGCCTTCAGATTGGGGTCGGGTAGCTTTGACGCTGGCATTATATGTCCGGGCGTGCCGGGGACGCTGCCCGCGCCCCATTGCACCCGGCAATTTCTGGATAACGGACGGACTCCTTTGAGTCGGGGAACCATGACGCTTCGGCTGCGTGTCGTCAGTGACCAGCGCCGGTCGCTCGCCGACCGCAGCACCGCCGTTTTCTCCGTCGAGGGCGGCACCATCGGCCGCTCCGCGGACAACGACTGGGTGCTGCCCGACCCCCTGCGCTACGTGTCCGCGCACCACGCGCGCGTGCAGTTCCGCGAGGGCCACTTCTACCTGCAGGACGTCAGCACCAACGGCGTCTACGTCAACGACGACATGGAGCCGCTCGCCAAGCGCGGCTCGAGCGGCTATCGCCTGGTGAACGGCGACGTGCTGCGCATCGGCGAGTACCACATCGTTGCGGCGCTCGAGGCGCAGCGCCCGGCGGCGGCCACCGCCGAGGATCCGGTGGCTGCGGCGGTGCCGACCAGTATTCATGCGCTGCGTACCCTGGGCCACGCGCCCGAGCGGGACATCGGCGCCGTGCTCAACCTCGATGAGCTGCTGGTCCCCGAGCCGCGGCGCGACCCGGCGCTGCCGGTGAACGCCTACGGGCAGGCGGTGGAGTCCGCCCCGGTGCGCGCGCTCGCCGCGCCCGAGATCGAGCTCACCGCGAACGATGCGCCCGTGCCAGCTGCAGCCGCCCCGGAGCCGGACCCCGAGGCCCAGGCGCACAACGAGCGCATGGCGCGGCTCGCCGAGGCGGTGTCGCGCGAGCCGAAGAACGGCAATGGCGCGCTGGCGCTCGCCGATGTCTACTCGGGACTCGACGCCTTCTGCCGTGGCGCCGGCATCGACACTGAGAAGCTGCCCGCCGATGCCCAGACGCGGCTGCTGCACCTGGCCGGCCGGCTGTTCCGCGAGGTGCTGGTGGGCTTGAAGGATCTTGAGCGCACGCGCGCCGACACCCGCAACCGCTACCGCATCGAAACGCCCGCGCGCGAGAAGGACGATCCGCGTCCCGCGCTCGCCGACTCGATGGTGGAGGACCTGCTGATCAATCTGTTCGTGCAGCACGAGAGCCGGCGGCTCGACTCGGTGCAGTGGCTGCGCGAGCTGATGAACGAGGCCAAGCTGCACGAGAACGCGAGCGTCCTCGCGACCCGCGCGGCCTTCGTCGAGTTCCTCGATCGCCTCGACCCCGCCGAGCTCGAAGCGCGCTTCGAGCGCGCCGCGCGCCGCGGCAAGACGCGCTCGGCCGACAAGGCTCAGTACTGGGAGCTGTTCGTCAACTTCTACCGCAACCTGATCGAGATGCCGGCCGACCATCTGCCGCACACCTTCGTCGAGGCATTCAGCTCCGCGTATCGCGAGGCGATGAAGAAGACCGAATCCTGACGGCGGCCTGGGGTATGGCGGAGAGGGTGGGATTACTCGGCGCTGCGCGCCTCGCCCCTGCGGGGCCGCCCTTCGGGCGTTATCCCTTGAGTT
>DASPOP010000087.1:0-8039 GCA_035625955.1 Steroidobacteraceae bacterium
TCGGGGGTGGAGATGGTCATGCCCGGGGACAACATCAAGATGACGATCGAGCTGATCAGCCCGATCGCGATGGACCAGGGGCTGCGCTTTGCGATCCGCGAGGGCGGCAAGACCGTCGGCGCCGGCGTGGTCGCCAAGATATTGAAGTAAGGAGTTCCCAGCGGGCCTCACCGGCTCGCCTCGCATCCAGCTAGCCCAGCGGGCGAAACCACGCTTTTCGCCCGCCGCTTGTACGGAGTGATGAGTTTGGTTCTGCCGAAATTGCCGTAGGCAATTTCGGCCAGATAAACGCAGGCCAGTAGCTCAATTGGCAGAGCGGCGGTCTCCAAAACCGCAGGTTGGGGGTTCGATTCCCTCCTGGCCTGCCATGGGTTGATATGACAGACGAGATCAAAGTTCAGGACGCGGGTACCGCGGACAAGACGAAACTCTACGCTGCGATCGCGATCGCGATCGCGGGCGTTGCCGCCTATTACTACTTCGCGAGCCAGCCGACCTGGATCCGCTGGATGCCGGTGCTCGGCAGCCTCGCGCTCGGCGCGCTGGTGGTGGCGTTCTCGGCCTACGGCCGGGCGTTTCGCGAGTTCGTGACGCTCGCGAGGGTCGAGCTGCGCAAGATCGTCTGGCCGAACCGCCAGGAGACCGGCATGACGACGCTCGTCGTGTTCGGTTTCGTGATCGTTTTCGGAATCTTCTTCTGGCTGCTGGATCTGGTGCTCGCCTGGGCCACGAAGACACTGACGGGGCAGGGGGGCTGATCGTGGCGTTGAGATGGTACGTGGTGCACGCGTATTCGAACTTCGAGCACCGGGTGGCGGAGTCGCTCAAGGAGCGCATCCAGCGCGCGGGCCTGAACGAGCGCTTCGGCGAGATCCTGGTGCCGACCGAGGAAGTGGTCGAGATGCGCGACGGCCAGAAGAGGAAGAGCGAGCGCAAGTTCTACCCCGGCTACGTGCTGGTGCAGATGGAGATGGACGAGGAGACCTGGCACCTGGTGCGCGACGTGCCCAAGGTGCTCGGCTTCATCGGCGGGACGCCCGAGAGGCCGGCGGCGATCACCGACAAGGAAGCGAACCAGATCCTGCGCCGCGTGGAAGAGGGCGTGGACAAGCCGCGGCCGAAGGTGCTGTTCGAGCCGGGCGAGGTGGTGCGCGTGGTCGACGGGCCGTTCAACGACTTCAACGGCGTCGTCGAGAGCGTCAACTACGAGAAGAATCGCCTGCAGGTGGCAGTGCAGATTCTGGGGCGCTCGACGCCCGTGGAGCTGGATTTCTCGCAGGTCGAGAAGGCCTGAGGTCGGCGCAAGCCGCGTGTTTAACCTTAGATCCTGTTAAGGGAGCCCAAGAGGCGCTGGAACCTTAAGGAGAGGTATCGATGGCAAAGAAAGTACAGGGCTACATCAAGCTGCAGGTGCCTGCAGGCTCCGCCAACCCCTCGCCGCCGATCGGGCCGGCGCTGGGTCAGCAGGGCGTGAACATCATGGAGTTCTGCAAGCAGTTCAACGCCCAGACCCAGAAGATGGAGAAAGGCCTGCCGATCCCGGTGGTGATCACCGTCTATTCGGACCGCAGCTTCACCTTCGTGATGAAGACCCCGCCGGCGGCGGTGCTGATCCGCAAGGCGATCGGCATTGAAAAAGGCTCGGGCACCCCCAATACGGCGAAGGTTGGCAAGATCTCGCGCAAGCAGCTGGAAGAGATCGCCAAGCTCAAGCAGCCCGACCTCACCGCCGCGGACCTGGACGCTGCGGTGCGCACCATTGCGGGCTCGGCCCGCAGCATGGGCGTCGACGTGGAAGGAGTGAAGTAGCCATGGCCCTCTCGAAGAAAGTGAAGGCCTGGAAGGACAAGATCACTCCGGGCAAGGCCTATCCGGTCGAAGAGGCGCTCAAGCTGGTGAAGCAGTTCGCCACCGCCAAGTTCGCCGAGGCCGTAGATGCGGCCGTGAATTTAGGGATCGATGCCAGCAAGTCCGACCAGCAGGTGCGCGGCTCGACGGTGATGCCGCACGGCACCGGCAAGACCGTGCGGGTCGCGGTGTTCACCTCCGGCAAGAACCAGGAGGCGGCCAAGGCGGCCGGCGCCGACATCGTCGGGCTCGAGGATCTCGCGGCCCAGGTGAAGGCCGGCGAGATCAACTTCGATCGCGTCATCGCATCTCCGGATGCCATGCGCATCGTCGGTCAGCTGGGCCAGATCCTGGGTCCCCGCGGCCTGATGCCGAACCCGAAGGTCGGCACGGTGACCCCGGATGTCGCGACGGCGGTGAAGAACGCCAAGGCCGGCCAGGTGACCTACCGGGTCGATAAGGCCGGCATCGTCCACTGCACGATCGGCAAGGCGAATTTCGAGGTGAACGCGCTGAAGGAGAACCTGCACGCGTTGATCGCGGACCTGCAGAAGGCGAAGCCCGCCTCCTCGAAGGGTGTGTATCTGAAGCGCGTCACGCTGTCCTCGACCATGGGGCCGGGCGTGCGCGTCGATCAGGGGACGCTGTAGTTTTTTGGAGCCGCGCAGTGAGCGCGGACAGTTTTGATGCGGGCCGGCGTGCTCAAGGCGCCGGCCATCATCGAAGACCGCAGGCGAGGGAACGGGTGCCAGAGGACCCGCGGCCCTCTTAATGGACCGCCTGCGCAGATGGTGAACCGCTTTTCGCATCGAGGAAGCTCCTCGGAGTGCGGGAGGTCACCGTCACAAGGGTGAAGCGGCGCACGGATGCGCGGCTTTGTAGTGATCTTCAGGCGATGAGGAGAGATGAATGGGACTCAACCTGGAAGACAAGAAGGCGCTCGTAGCGGAAGTGGCCGCTGTGGCTCAAAAGGCCCAGTCGGTCGTGGCCGCCGAGTACCGCGGGCTGACGGTCTCGCAGATGACCGAGCTGCGCGCCAAGGCGAGAAAGCAGGGCGTGTACATGCGTGTGGTGAAAAACACGCTGGCACGCAAGGCGCTCGCCGGCACGTCGTTCGAGACGGTGGGACCGAAGCTCAAGGGGCCTCTGGTGCTGGCTTTTTCGAAGGACGATCCGGGCGCGGCTGCGCGCGTGGTGAAGGACTTCGCCAAGGCGCACGAGAAGCTGGTGGCGACCCTCGTGTCGCTCGGCGGGCAGGTGCTGCCCGGCGGCGATCTCGAGAAGGTGGCGAGTCTGCCGACTCGCGAGCAGGCGTTGTCGATGCTGCTCGGCGTGCTCAAGGCGCCGATCGGCAAGCTGGCCGGCACGCTGGCCGCGCCGGCAGCGAAGCTCGCCCGCACCGTCGCCGCGGTTCGCGACCAGAAACAGGCCGCGGGCGCTTAACTGTTACCGACAATTTTTTGGAGACTCAGATGGCTGTCAACAAAGACGAAATCCTCGATGCAATTTCCAAGATGACTCTTCTCGAGGTCATGGACCTCGTGTCCGACATGGAGAAGAAGTTCGGCGTCACCGCCGCCGCTCCCGTAGCCGTCGCTGCCGCCGCGGGCGCCGGCGCCGCCGCGGCCGCTCCGGCCGAGGAGAAGACCGAGTTCACCGTGCTCCTCAAGGAGTATCCGGCGGACAAGAAGGTGACCGTGATCAAGGTGATCCGCGAGATCACGGGCCTGGGCCTCAAGGAAGCGAAGGACCTGGTGGAGGGCGCGCCCTCGACCGTCAAGGAAGCCGTTTCCAAGGCCGATTCCGACACGATGAAGAAGAAGCTCGAGGACGCTGGCGCGAAGGTGGAGGTCAAGTAGACCTCCATGCGCCTGCCCCTCTCCGTCCGCGGTCGGGTCGCGGTTGCGGCCTGCTGCGTGCGGAGAGGGGTTGTTTTGTGTTGCTGGCGCAATGGGCCAGCAGTGTAGCGGGCGAAAGCCGCGCCTTTCGCCCGCGAGCTCGAGAGAGCTAGTGGGTTGGCTTGCTGAAAGCGCCGCAGGCGACTTTCAGCCAAATTGATGAGGTGACCTCCAGATGGCTTACTCCTTCACCGAGAAGAAGCGCATCCGCAAGAACTTCGGCAAGCAGGCGAGCATTCTCGATACGCCCTACCTGCTGGCCATTCAGCTCGATTCCTATCGCACCTTCCTCCAGGTCGACAAGCCCGAGGAGGCGCGCGAGCGCATCGGCCTGCACGCCGCGTTCCAGAGCGTGTTCCCGATCTCGAGCTACAGCGGCAACGCTTCCCTCGAGTACGTCTCCTACCGGCTCGGTGAGCCGGTGTTCGACGTCAAGGAGTGCCAGCTGCGCGGCCTGACCTACGCAGCACCGCTGCGCGTCAAGGTGCGCCTGATCGTCCTCGACAAGGAGGCCGCCGGCGCCAAGAAGCCGGTCAAGGACGTGCGCGAGCAGGAGGTCTACCTGGGCGAGCTGCCGTTGATGACCGACAACGGCACCTTCGTCATCAACGGCACCGAGCGCGTCATCGTCTCGCAGCTGCACCGCTCGCCGGGCGTGTTCTTCGATCACGACCGCGGCAAGACGCACTCCTCCGGGAAGCTGCTGTTCTCGGCGCGCATCATTCCTTACCGCGGCTCGTGGCTCGACTTCGAGTTCGACCCTAAGGACTGCGTGTTCGCGCGCATCGACCGGCGGCGCAAGCTCCCGGTGACGATCATCCTGCGCGCGCTCGGGATGAACGAGTCCGAGATCCTCGCGACCTTCTTCGAGACCAACACCTTCTATCTCAGCCGTGACGAGGTCGCGCTGCAGCTGGTGCCGCAGCGCCTGCGCGGCGAGACCGCGACCTTCGAGATCAGGATCGGCGAGCAGGTGATCGTCGAGGAAGGCCGGCGCATCACTGCCCGCCACGTCCGCCAGCTGGAAGACGCCAAGGTGACGCGGCTGCGGGTGCCGCGCGAGTACGTCTACGGCAAGATCCTCGCCCACGACGTCGTCAATACCGAGACCGGCGAGATCCTCGCCAAGGCCAACGAGGTGCTGACGGCGGCCTCGGTCGAGAAGCTGATCGAGGCCAACATCGCGCAGGTCAACACACTCTATGTGAACGACCTCGACCGCGGGCCGTACATTTCCGACACGCTGCGCATCGATCCCACCAAGACGCGCCTCGAGGCGCTGGTGGAGATCTACCGCATGATGCGTCCCGGCGAGCCGCCCACCAAGGACGCCGCGGAGAACCTGTTCGCGAACCTGTTCTTCAACCCCGAGCGCTACGACCTCTCGGGCGTCGGCCGCATGAAGTTCAACCGCCGCGTCGGCCGCAAGGAGATCCTCGGCCCCGGGATCCTGTACGACCAGAAGTACGCCAGCAGCCGCACCGACGAGCTCTCCAAGCGCCTGGTGGCGCAATACGGCCAGATGTCCGACGTCATCGACGTGCTCAGGGTGCTCATCGACATCCGCAACGGCAACGGCCAGGTCGACGACATCGACCATCTGGGCAACCGGCGCGTGCGCTCGGTGGGCGAGATGGCGGAGAACGCCTTCCGCGTCGGCCTGGTGCGCGTCGAGCGCGCCGTCAAGGAGCGCCTGACGATCGCCGAGACCGAGCCGCTGATGCCGCAGGAGATGATCAACGCCAAGCCGGTGGCGGCCGCGGTCAAGGAGTTCTTCGGCTCCTCGCAGCTCTCGCAGTTCATGGACCAGAACAACCCGCTCTCGGAGGTCACCCACAAGCGGCGCGTCTCCGCGCTCGGCCCGGGCGGACTGACGCGCGAGCGCGCGGGCTTCGAGGTGCGCGACGTGCACCCGACCCACTACGGGCGCGTTTGCCCGATCGAGACCCCGGAAGGCCCGAACATCGGCCTCATCAACTCGCTCTCGGTCTATGCGCGCACCAATCAGTACGGCTTCCTCGAGACCCCGTACCGGCGCGTCGAGAACGGCCGGGTGACGGACAAGATCGATTACCTGTCGGCGATCGAGGAAGGCGAGTTCGCGATCGCGCAGGCGAACGCGGTGCTGGGACCGAAGGGCGAGCTCACCGACGAGCTGGTGTCCTGCCGCTTCCAGAACGAGTTCACGCTGATGCCGCGCGACCGCATCAACTACATGGACGTGTCGCCGAAGCAGATCGTATCGGTGGCGGCCTCGCTCATCCCGTTCCTCGAGCACGACGACGCCAACCGCGCGCTCATGGGATCCAACATGCAGCGCCAGGCGGTGCCGACGCTGCGCAGCGAGACGCCGCTGGTCGGCACCGGCATGGAGCGCCCGGTGGCGATCGACTCCGGCGTGACCGTGGTCGGCCGCCGTGGCGGCACCGTGGACTCGGTCGATGCCTCGCGCATCGTGGTGCGGGTGAACGACGAGGAGACGACCGCGGGCGAGCCCGGCGTCGACATCTACAACCTCACCAAGTACACCCGCTCGAACCAGAACACCTGCATCAACCAGCGCCCGCTGGTCAACGCGGGCGATGTGATCGCGCGCGGCGACGTGCTGGCCGACGGCCCCTCGACCCACCTGGGCGAGCTGGCGCTCGGGCAGAACCTGCTGGTCGCGTTCATGCCGTGGAACGGCTTCAACTTCGAGGACTCGATCCTCATCTCCGAGCGCGTGGTGCAGGAGGACCGCTTCACGACGATCCACATCGAGGAGCTCACCTGCGTCGCCCGCGACACCAAGCTGGGACCTGAGGAGATCACCGCCGACATCCCCAACGTGGGCGATGCGGCGCTGGCCAAGCTCGATGAGGCGGGCATCGCCTTCATCGGCGCCGAGGTCAAGGCCGGCGACATCCTGGTCGGCAAGGTGACCCCGAAGGGCGAGACCCAGCTGACTCCGGAAGAGAAGCTGCTGCGGGCGATCTTCGGCGAGAAGGCCTCCGACGTGAAGGACACGGGGCTGCGCGTGCCGCCCGGCATGGACGGCACCGTGATCGACGTGCGCGTCTTCACCCGCGATGGCGTGGAGAAGGACTCGCGTGCGCTCTCGATCGAGAAGGCCGAGATCGAGCGGGTCCGCAAGGACTTCGCCGATCAGCAGCGCATCCTGGAGGACGACCTGTTCCAGCGCGTGCGCGGCATGCTCGTCGGCCAGAGCGCCGCGGGCGGACCGAAGAAGCTCAAGGCGGGAACCAGAATCGCCTCCGAGTACCTCGATGAGGTGGCGCGCGAGGAGTGGTTCGAGATCCGCCTCGAGGACGAGGACGCCAACAGCCAGCTCGAGCAGGCCTCGGAGCGTCTGAAGCTGCAGCGCAAGGCTTTCGAGAAGCGCCTCGACGACAAGCGCGCCAAGATCACCGCGGGCGATGATCTCGCGCCCGGCGTGCTGAAGATGGTGAAGGTCTACCTGGCGGTGAAGCGCCGCGTGCAGCCCGGCGACAAGATGGCCGGCCGTCACGGCAACAAGGGCGTGATCTCGACCATCGTTCCGGTCGAGGACATGCCGTATCTGGAAGACGGCACCCCGGTCGACGTGGTGCTGAACCCGCTGGGCGTCCCGTCGCGCATGAACGTCGGCCAGGTGCTCGAGACGCACCTCGGCTGGGCGGCCAAGGGCGTCGGACTCAAGATCGGCAGGATGCTGGAGGCGCAGGCGGCGGCGTCCGAGCTGCGCGCCTTCGTCAAGTCGATCTACAACGAGACCGGCGGCCAGCGCGAGGAGATCGACAGTCTGGGCGATGCGGATCTCACCCAGCTGGCGCGCAACCTGTCGAGCGGCGTGCCGATGGCGACGCCGGTGTTCGACGGCGCGAGCGAGCAGGAGATCAAGCGGATGCTGAAGCTCGCGGATCTTCCCTTGAACGGCCAGACGTATCTGTATGACGGGCGCACCGGCGAGCGCTTCGAGCGCCAGGTCACGGTCGGCTACATGTACATGCTGAAGCTGAACCACCTGGTCGACGACAAGATGCACGCGCGCTCGACCGGGCCGTACAGCCTGGTCACGCAGCAGCCGCTGGGCGGCAAGGCGCAGTTCGGCGGCCAGCGCTTCGGCGAGATGGAGGTGTGGGCGCTCGAGGCCTACGGCGCCTCCTACACGCTGCAGGAGATGCTGACCGTCAAGTCGGACGACGTGAACGGCCGCACCAAGATGTACAAGAACATCGTCGACGGCAACCACCAGATGGATGCCGGCATGCCGGAGTCCTTCAACGTACTCGTGAAGGAAATCCGCTCGCTCGG
>DASPOP010000088.1:0-4205 GCA_035625955.1 Steroidobacteraceae bacterium
CGGTCGATCGCATCGGCCACCGGCACGGCCTGATTAGGGTCGGTCACCGAGACGTTGAAGTGATTGACCTTCCCCCCGCCGGTCGCCCGCGCCTCGTCGTAGTAGGCGAAATTCATGAGGATCTTGTCGCCGCCGCCGCCGAAGTCGCTGTCCGTGAAGGTCCCAACGACCTCAAAGGTCCAGTTGGGTGAGCCGGTTTTCTGCACCGTGCGGCAGATGAGCGGAATCCGGTCGCCGATCTTCCAGCCGTATTTCTTCGCCGTGGTTTCGAGCACCAGCGCGGCGGTACGCGACTTCTCAAAGGCGGCGAGATCCCGGGGAGCGATCGCGAACGTGAAGGCCGTCGTCCAGTCCTTGTCGGGTGCGACTGCCACGCTCAGGAGTCCCTGCTCGGGCTTCTGGTACTGACAGCCGAACAGTTCCACGGGAATCGCCACCCGCACGCCCGGAACCGCGCGGATCGGCTCGAGGATGCTGATGGGCAGCCCCTCCATGATGAGGCTCTCGCGGCTGTGCACGATCAGCAGATCGGCACGCGCCTCATCGACCGCATGCTGGACGCCGGTCTTCAGGCCCTGCAGGACGCCGAAGAGCGCGAAAGCGACGGCGACCTGGAGAAAGATGAGAACGGTGCGGCCCGGCTTGCGCCAGATTCCGGACCAGACCAATGGCAGGTACTTCATGCACTCTACACCTGACAGATCCGGCACGCCGCGGCGAGCCCGGCGTACGCCTCACCCTTCGCCGTGAACTCGTGTGCGATGTAGCCCTCGAACCCGCCAGCGGCGATCGCCTCCGCCACGGCGTGATAGTTGAGCTCCTGACTGTCGTCGATGTCGTGCCGCCCCGGCACGCCGCCGGTATGAAAGTGACCGATCCACCGCCGCTGCTGGCCGATGGTGCGGATGACGTCCCCTTCCATGATCTGCATGTGATAGATGTCGTAGAGCAGCTTGACGCGCGGCGATCCCACCTTCTCCATCACCGCGACGCCGAAGGCCGTGTGATCGCCCTGGTAATCCGGATGATCCACTTTGCTGTTGAGGAGCTCGACGCACACCGTGACGCCGTGTTTCTCGGCCAGCGGCGCCACCTGGGCAAGTCCCGCCGCGCAGTTGGCGATTCCCTCGGTCTCGCTCCGCCCGCGCCGGTTGCCGAACATCGCAATGAGGTTCGGGACGCCGGCCCTGGCCGCGAGCGGAATCGCCGCGTTGAGCTCCTCGATCAGCAGGGCGTGGTTCGCGGGGTCGTTGAAGCCGTTCTCGATGAAGTGGTCGCGGCGGCTCGCGTATCCCATCGAGCAGGTGAGGCCCGCGGCGCGCGCCACCTCCCATTCGTCCATGTGCAGAAGGTCGATCGCGGTGAGGCCCAGTCCCCGGACCCTCCGACAGACTTCGGGCAGCGCTCCGGGCAGGGTCCAGCGGCACACCGACTGCTTGAGCCTGCCGGCGGCGGGAGATGCCGCCGGCGCATCCGCCAGTCCGCTCGCCAGCACCGCAGCAGCCGGGCCGAGCGCTGCCACCGAGGCCGCCGCGGTGCGCAGGAAGCGCCGCCGGGAGACCCGGCCCATCAGATCTCCCCGTGCTTGAGCTGCTCGGCGGCGTAGTCGCAGGCGCGCGCGGTGAGCGCCATGTAGGTGATCGAGGGGTTCTGATTTCCCGAGGAAGTCATGCAGGCGCCGTCGGTCACGAACACGTTCGGGACGTCGTGAGCCTGATTCCAGGCGTTCAGGACCGAAGTCTTCGGATCCCGCCCCATGCGCGCGGTTCCCATCTCGTGGATGCACAAACCGGGCTCGAGCTCCTCGTTGAAAGTACGGATGTCCCTGGCTCCCGCCGCCTCCAGGATCTCCGCCGCCGTCACCTGCATGTCCTTGAGGAGCTCGCGCTCGTTCGGCCCGAAGGTGCACTGGATGTGCAGCGCCGGCACGCCCCATTTGTCCTTCAGCGTCGGGTGGAGCGTGCAGTAGTTGTCCGCGCGCGGCAGGCACTCCGCCCAGCCGCCCAGCCACATTTGCCAGGGCCCGAGATCGCGCAGCAACGAATTCTTGAACCCGGCGCCGAAGCCCTTGTCGCGCGCGCCCCGCTCCCAATGCGCGCGGCTGCCGCCGCCCTGGAAGCCGTAGCCGCGGACGAACTTCGCCTGCTTGTCGGTCACGTTACGGAAACGCGCCACATAGATGCCGTTCGGCCGGTTGCCGAAAGTGTGATGGTCCTCCATGCCCGGGATCGTCGCCTCGGCGCCCGCGCCGAAGGGATGGTCCATGATGTTGCGCCCGAGCTCGCCGCTCGAGTTGCCGAGCCCGTTCGGAAAGCGCGCACTCCTCGAGTTGAGCAGGATCCGTGCGCTCTCGAGCGCTGAAGCGCACAGGAACACGACGCGCGCGCTGAACTCGAGCGTCTCGAGCGTGTCGGCATCGACCGCGCGCACGCCGCTCGCGCGGTTGGTGTGCGGATCGTAGAGCACCTCCGCGACCACGCTGTTGGGCCGCAGCGTCAGCCGCCCGGTCGCGGCCGCCGCCGGCAGCGTCGAGCCGATGCTGTTGAAATACGAGCGCGTGATGCAGCCGTGCCAGCACGGCCCGCAGTAGTGGCACGCCTCGCGCCCCAGGTGCGGCTGGGTGAGGATCGCGGCGCGGCCGATGGTGAGTACGCGCTCGCGCCCCCAGCGCTCGCGCATCGAGTCGCGCACGTGCAGCTCAGCGCAGTTGAGCTGCATCGGCGGCAGGAATTCCCCGTCCGGAAGCTGCGCCAGGCCCTCCGCCTGGCCGCTCACGCCGATGAACTTCTCGACGTGGCTGTACCAGGGCGCGATGTCCGCGTAACGGATCGGCCAGTCGACGCCGATGCCTTCGCGGGCATTGGCCTCGAAGTCGAGATCGCTCCAGCGATAGACCTGGCGGCCCCACATGAGAGAGCGGCCGCCCACGTGCCGCCCGCGGATCCACAGGAACGGCTTGTCGGCGTCGTTGTGGTAGGGATTCTCGCGGTCGTTTACGAACCACTTCGAGACCCATTCGTCGCAACCACCGGTCTGCGACTGTATCGGTTGCTCCGCCTGGAGCTTGCGTCGATTGCCGTAGCCGCGGTACGGGAGCGAGTAGTCCTGCAGGTGCTCGACGTAATCCCGCTCCGGCACGACCGGCGGCCCGGCCTCGAGCAGCAGCGTCCTCAGGCCCTTCTCGGTGAGCTCCTTGGCGGCCCAGCCGCCGGAGATCCCGGAGCCGACCACGATCGCGTCGTACTTCCCGGAGGTTGGCTCAGGCGCTGACACAGCCGTCGTACCTTCCCGGGATGATCGGAGCGTTGATGAGATCCCTGGCGACGGGCTCGGAGGTGAAGTAGGCGAACACCACCAGGCGCTTCAGCAGCTGGTAGCCGCTCTCCGCGGTCATCGGCTGGCGATCGAGCGCCGCCTGCTCGGCCCGGGTCGGAGCGCGCGCCGGCAGCGCCTCGTCGAGGGAGCGGATCAGGGCTTGCTGATCCCGCTCGCGGGCTGAAGCGACCGGCGCGCCACAGAGGGAACGGCTGCGCGCATCGATCGCCGCGAGCCCCGCGAGGAAGCGATCGCGATCGCGCTCCAGCATCGACTCGGTGAGCAGCAGATCGATGAAGCGATTGACGCCCACCTGGGAGGCGCCGACCGTTTCGGTCTGGGGCAGGAGAATCTCGGCGATGCAGCTGACCGCCGCATTCTGCGCCGCGTCGAGCGTGCGCAGGGTGGTCGCCGCCTGGGCGCGCGCGTGCACATCCTCGGCGAAGGCCTGTTGCAACGACAGCCCCGGCAACAGCGCGGACAGGCCCGCGATCGATTCGAGGAACTCGCGCCGATCCACGCAGCGTGCTCCTTAGATTCCCGAGCGGTTGGCAAACCCCGCCGCGGACGCTACCACACATGGAGACCGCGCGGTTAGAGCTTACCGCCCCGGACCCGCATTAGAATGAGAGCCGGACGCTCCGCTGAAGCTGCAAAGGAACTGTGCATGAAGCGCATCTCGCCGGGGTTGCTCGCCGCTGTCCTGCTGGCGCTGTCTGCGGCCGCGCAGGCGGTCACGGTGGGCGTCTCCATGGCGGTGTTCGACGACAACTTCCTCACCGCGGTGCGCGCCAGCATGAAGGACCGCGCCCGGCAGCTGAATGTCGCGCTGCAGTTCGAGGACGCCCACAACGACATCGGCCGCCAGCTCAACCAGATCCAGAATTTCA
>DASPOP010000089.1:0-4162 GCA_035625955.1 Steroidobacteraceae bacterium
AACAAGGGACTCGGCTTCACGGTGACACCCTGCGAGGAATCCGTCCACAGCGACCCCGCGCTGGTCGGACAGATCCTGCGCAATCTCGTCTCGAACGTCATCAAGTACACCCAGCAGGGCCGGGTGCAGGTGCGCTGCCTGCACGACGACCCCGCCTCGGTGCGGATCGAAGTCCTCGATACCGGCGTCGGCATACCCGCGGACCAGTTGCGCTATGTCTACGATGAGTTCTTCCAGGTGGGCGGTCCGCACAACCCCGCGCGCCAGGGATATGGACTGGGACTGAGCATCGTGAAGCGTCTGGTGACCCTGCTCGACCTCAGACTCGAAGTGCGATCCGAGGTCGGGCGCGGCTCACTCTTCGCCCTGATTCTGCCGGCCACCCAGCGCGCCGCGGCACCGGCCGGAGACGTCGCCGCCCAGGCGCCGGTGCAGGCCGCGCCGGCTCAGGCTCACATCCTGCTGGTCGAGGATGATGCGGGTGTGCGCAACGCCACCTCGATGCTGTTCAGGAGTGAGGGCTACGAGGTCGCGGCCGTGGCTTCATCAACCGAAGCACTCGAGCAGCTCGGGCGCGATCCACGCGTGGACCTGCTGGTGACCGATTACCACCTCGGTGACGGCGCCAACGGCAGTGACGTCATCGCTTCCGCGCGCCAGAGACTCGGCCGGCCCCTCAAAGCCGTTCTGATGACCGGCGACACCTCGTCGGCCATCCGCGGGCTCCCCCGCGATCCTGACACGCGCATAGCCAGCAAGCCGGTGAATGCAGACGAATTGCTCCGGCTGCTGCGCGAGCTGCTGGCGGGCGCTTAACGTCCTCACGCGCCGCGCGTCGCCCGCTCGAGTCGTGCTGCGATCTCGCGGAGCCCGGCGACGAAACCGGGGGCCTCGATAATCTCGAAATCGGCGCCGGTCAGGATGACCTGCGCCGCCAGTGCCTCGATCGAGTCGGCCCCCGTGCTGAGCGCGCAGCTCTCGTCATCCAGTGCCTCGAGCACCCCGCACCAGCCCGGAATCCGCCTGGCAAGCTCCGCCGCCGAGCCCTTCAACCTGATGCGCATGCGGTAACGGTAGGGAACCTGGGTGATCGAGCGGGAGACGTACTCGGCGATGTCTCCGGGAAAATCGCGCGGCCTGAACGGCGGTCCGGCCGACACGAGACGCTGGACGCGATCCACCCGAAACGTCCGCCAGTCTTCCCGCCGGGAGTCCCAGGCGACCAGATACCAGAGGCGCCCGGTGTGCGCCAGGCGTAGCGGCTCGAGCACCCGCAGGGTGAGGTTGCCGCCGCGATCCCGGTAGTTGATGCGCAGCTTCAGGCGGTCGCGGCATGCGCAGGCGATCTGCGTCAGGACATCGATGGACGTAGCCGGCTCCGCACGCGCGAGCGAGATCGTCACCGAGTGCAAGGCGCTCGCCCGCTTGCGCAGCCTCAGGGGCAGCAGTTGATCGAGCTTCGCGAGCAGCCCGATCGCGGATTCCTCCATCCTGCCGATACTGCTGGCGGCGGCGCGCACCGCGACCGCGACCGTCACCGCCTCCTCATCGTCGAGGAGTACTGGAGGGAGCGACGAGCCTGCCTTGAGCTGGTACCCCCCGCCGAGCCCCGGTGAGGCGTCCACCGCATAGCCGAGCTCACGCAGCCGGTCGATGTCGCGGCGCACCGTGCGCGCGTCGACCTCGACCCGTTCGCTGAGCTCCGCGCCCGACCAGCAGCGGCGCGACTGAAGCAGCCACAGGAGGCGGAGCAGCCGGGCGGAGGTCTTGAGCATGATCAGCGCAGAGTATCGGACGGGTCGCGGACAGATCCTGTCCTCAATGCATTCTACGATCACGGCGTCGACGAACGCATCCGGACCGAGGGAAATCGCGCCATGAACCTCTCGAGCGCCATCGAGCGAACCCCGAGCCCGGCGCTGCGCGCCGCCAGCGTGCGCGTCAGCCGTCAGGTCAGGGCCGTGCCCGAGCGCGTGTTCGATGCCTGGCTCGACGCCGGCCAGGCGCGGAGGTTCCTGTTCGCCAACCGTGTGTGGGACGCCATCAGCGCGAAGATCGACGCGCGGGTCGGCGGGGATTTTCGCATCGTGCGTCAGTGGGACGGAGAGGACGTCGAATACTGCGGCGAATACCTCGAGGTCGATCGACCGCACCGTCTCGTGTTCAGCCTGTTCATCGAAAAATACGCACACCACGACGACCGCGTGATCGTGGAGCTCGCTCAGATCGCCGGGCGGTCGCTCCTCGTCCTGACCCACGAGCTCAGCCTGCCGGATCCGCTGGAAAGATCCCGCATCGGGCGCGAATGGGCGAGGGTCCTCGAGCGGCTCGCGGCGCTGCTGGACGGCGCCCGGCACTGAGAAAGCGGCGCAGCCGCCGCGGGCGGAGTAAAGAGAGGGGCCCGAACCCCCGATCCCGGCAATATGAGCCGCAAATCTCCCGCGGCACTTTCCGAAGCGATCACGCCAGACTCCCGGGTAAACTGCGAACCCACACACGCCAGCGGGGTCGCTCATGCCATTGCCGAATCGATCACCCCGGTTGAGCATCCTGCTCGCCGTTCTCGGGTTCGCAGCCCAAGACCCCGCATCGGCCCAGCCTGCTTCGACTGAGGCCGCGCGGGCTGCCTGCAGTGCCGACCTGCAGCAGTTCTGCGCAGGGGTGCAGCCGGGCGGCGGCCGCATGCTGGCGTGCCTGAAAGAGCATCGCGACCAGGTTTCTCCCGCGTGCAAGCAGGCGGTCAAGAGCGCGCTGCAGGGGCCGGCCGGCGCTGCGCCGGCGCCCGGCGGTCAACCGACGTCCGGCGACGCGCCAACGTCCGGGAGCGCGCCGCCCGCGCCGCCGCCGGCTGCGGCGCCTCAGGGCCCTGCCGCTGCTCCGGCTTCCCCTGGCGATGGCGCGCGCCCCGCCTCCACTTCAGCAACCAAGCAACCGAACGCCCGTGCGAGCAGCGGCGCGGCGCACTACTTCGAGCTGAAACGGTTCACGACGACCACGAACATTGCGACGAGCGCGCAAGAGCCGGTCCGCGAAGCGACGGTGTACTCGCTTCTGGCCCCGGCGGACTGGAATCTGACCGGGGGCTCTGACGTCAATCCCGATGCCGGGAGCTGCTTCTCCGACATGTTCAAGGTGTTCGGCGTGGTGAAGAAGAGCGACGAGCCACTCGGCATGGTCCTGCTGCCGCAGTCGACGTTCCGCTACGCAGACGATCCGGCGATACGACAGCAGATGGAACAGAATGACCGCGCCGACGAGAAGTTCAAGCTCAAGGGGTGTCCGATCGTGGCACCCATGCATGCAGCCGACTTCATCCGGGAGAAACTGGTCTGGAAGTTTCACAAGGACAGGCCGCCGGTAACCTCGGAGCCGTTTCCAGAGCTCGAGCAACTGGTTCGCGCCGAGCTCGGGCTGGGACCACCGGGCGGCAGTGCAGGCGCCGGCGCGACGCGAGTCGAGGCCGCGCGGGTGCGCAACTCGACGACCTCCCCGACGGGTGTCCCGCTCGAGGAATGGTGGTCCGCGGTCATTGTCGTGCGCACCTTCCCGGGCGCAGGACGAGGCGTGTCTTACGACTGGCACGCCGAGCAGATCACGTCCTTCCAGACTCCGGGCGGCAAGCTCGACGGGTACGACAAGCTGCAGCGCGTGATGGCGACCAGCGTCCGCCCCGGTCCGCAGTTCCAGGCCTCGACGGCCGCCATCATCAACAAGACCTACACCGCATGGGCGGCGGAGAAGCGCAAGCAGAGCGCGATCATCGCGGCGTTCCAGCAGCACGTGATCGAGACACTCCAGGGCGTGACGGCCAACCAGCAGCACGGCTCGATGGTAGCCGCCTACGGAGCCGACCAGTTGGTACGGGGCGTGCAAACCTTCCGTGATCCGAGCACTGGGCGCACCGTCGAGCTCAGCAACCTGTATGACCACGCCTGGTCGAATGGTAACGACAAGTACGTCGTGACCGACGATCCCAACTTCAACCCCAACGGGCACATGAATGGCAACTGGGGCGAGCTGCAGCTGGTGCGACCACAGCCGTGAGCTGCACTGACAGCAGCCGAGCTGCCGTCAACGAGCTGATTGAATGGGTCCGGCGCCGAGGTGCTCCGCAAGCGCCTGAGATGATTGGTGGAAAGGGAGGGACTCGAACCCTCGACCC
>DASPOP010000090.1:0-3324 GCA_035625955.1 Steroidobacteraceae bacterium
GCCCGGCGTGCTGCGCGAGCTTCGGCAGCCGCGGGGCGAGCGGCGCCTCATCCTCCGGATACCAGGCGGCGAGCATGTGCAGATAGGGATCCGCAGCCGACAGCTTGTCGCCCAGCACGTAGGGAGACAGCTCGCCGTGGATGCGCTCGAGGTGGGCGCCGTAGTCCTTGAGCGCCTGTGCCTTGATCGCAGGTGCCGCCGCTTCGCCGCTGGTGGCGTAGCGCTCGGAATAGTAGTAACGCAGCACCGCTTCGTAGAGGTTGGCGGACAGAAACACCATCCACTGCAGGAAGCGTGCGTGCGCGCTGCTGCCGGCAGGCGGAGCGAGTCCCGCGTCCGGATGGGCGCTGGTGAGGTGAATGAGGATTGCGGCGGATTCGGACACCGCCGTTCCATCCGGCAGCACCAGGCTGGGGATCTTTCCGGCAGGGTTGACGCGGCGCAACGCCTCGAGGTCCGCGGGCGCCTTGCCGAACCAGATCACCTCGTACGGCGCGCCGATCTCCTCCAGCACGATCTGTGGGGCCAGTGAGCCGGCGTTGCGCCGGCCGTAGAGCCTGTACTTGCCGCCAGCCATGTTGCCCCTCGCGTCGCGGTCCTGGTTGCCGCATTCTATCGCCGCGACCAGACCCACTGAAATGCCCGACCACCCCGCACCAACACCCGACCGGCGCGTATCCGTCGCTCCCATGATGGAGTGGACCGACCGCCACTGCCGCTTCTTCCTGCGCGGTTTTTCCGCGGACGTCCTGCTCTATACCGAGATGATCACCGCCGCGGCCATCCTGCGGGGCGATCGGGCGCGGCTCCTCAGGTTCGATCCCGAGGAGCATCCGCTGGCGCTGCAGCTCGGCGGCAGTGAGCCGCGGGAGCTCGCCGCGGCGGCCCGTGCCGGTGAGGAGGCCGGCTACGACGAGATCAACCTCAACTGCGGCTGCCCGAGCGAGCGCGTCGCGAGCGGCGCCTTCGGGGCGTGCCTGATGCGCGAGCCGGCGCGCGTGGCCGACTGCGTGGCCGCGATGTGTGCGGCGGTGCGCGTGCCGGTGACGGTGAAGATGCGCATCGGGGTCGTGAACGCCGGCACGCGCGACGCCCGCGGCGCGGTGGCGCAGTACACCGCGGCGGACTTCGAGGCCCTGTGCGGCTTCGTGCAGGGCGTGCGCGCCGCCGGCTGTCAGGCCGCCATCGTGCATGCGCGTCAGGCGGTGTTGGGAGGACTCTCGCCCCGGGACAACCGCGCGGTCCCGCCGCTGCGCTACGACGTGGTGCGCGACCTCAAGCGCAGGTTCGTCTCCTTGCCGGTGGTGGTGAACGGCGGGTTGCGCGATGCAGGCTCGGTGCGCGCGGCACTCGCCTGGTGCGACGGGGTGATGCTCGGGCGCGAGGCCTATCACCGGCCGTTCGTGCTGGCCGAGTTGCAGCGGGGGCTCGCGGCGCAGCCGGCCGCGCTGCCAACGCGCGCGGCGCTCATCGAGCGCATGGCCCGCTACTGCGAGCGCGAGCTGGCCGCGGGCGAGCGCCTCTCCGCCGTCACGCGCCACATGCTCGGCCTCTACAGCGGCGAGCCCGGCGCCCGGGATTTCCGCCGCACGCTCAGCGAGGGCGCGCGGGCCGCGGGGGCCGGGGCGGAGCTGCTGCGCCGGGCAATCCCGACAGCGGCGCGCGCCTGAGCCGGCCCGCGAGGTTGGAATCGGCCTTTACTGGCCGCCCGAAGGCCCTCGCGTATAATCGTCCGACACTCATGGGCAAGGACATCGAGCTCGCCATTCTGTTTGCCGACGTCGTTGGTTCGACCCGGCTCTACGACACCATGGGCGATCTGCGCGCCCGCGACATGGTCGCCACCTGCATCGAGGTGATGCGCAGCGCCACCGAGCAGCGCCAGGGGACGGTGATCAAGACGATGGGTGACGAGGTCATGGCGACGTTCCCGACCGCCGACGCAGCGCTGAATGCCGCCGCGCAGATGCAGCAGCAGATCTCCAGCCACGCGCAGCTCAAGGTGGACGGCCAGCCGGTGTCGATCCGCATCGGCTGCCACTTCGGCCCGGTGATGCTCGAGAACCGCGACGTGTTCGGTGCCGCGGTGCATACGGCGAATCGCATGACCAGCCAGGCGAAGGCCGGGCAGATCGTGACCACCGCCGCTACCGTGGAGCGCCTCTCGCCCGAGTGGCGCGCCTCCTGCCGTCAGATCGACGTCGCGACCTTGAAGGGTCAGGGGAGCGAGGTGGTGCTCTACGAGGTGCTGTGGCAGACCGAGGACGTCACCAGCATGGTGCCTGGGATCGCCGGCGATGCGCGTCCCGCGCATCCGCTGCGCCTGCGGCTGCGCACCGAGGATCGCGAGCTGCTGGTCGACGAGCGGCACTCGAGCGTCACCATCGGCCGCGCCGAGGACAACGACGTCGTCGTCAAGGGCAATCTCATCTCGCGCCTGCACGCCCGCATCGAGATCAGCCGCAACAAGTTCGTGCTCGTCGATCAGAGCACCAACGGCACGTTCGTGCAGACCGCCGACGGCGAGGAGGCCTTCGTGCGGCGCGACAGCCTGCAGCTCAAGGGTCAGGGGATGATCGGCCTCGGGCGGCTGCCCGAGCAGGGCTCGCCGCAGACCATCCGTTTCAACTGCGAAGAAATCTGAAGGCGCGCTGCGCCTCAGAGGCGGCTCGCGGTTGCCGTGAGCTCCGCGAGCAGTGCCGCCGGCAGGCGGCTGCCGAAACCGCTCAAGTACTCGCGCACGTCGGCGCATTCCTTGCGCCACACGCCTGCGTCGATGGAGAGCAGCGCCGCCAGCGCCTCCTTGCTGATGCTGAGCCCCTGCGTGTTGAGGTCCGCGGGCATGGGCAGCCGGCCGATTGCGGACTCGGTTGCACCGGCCTTGCCCGTGCAGCGGTCGAGCATCCAGGCGAGCACGCGCAGGTTCTCGCCGTAGCCCGGCCAGAGGAACTTGCCCTGGCTGTCGCGCCGGAACCAGTTGACGTGGAAAATACGCGGCGGCCGTGCGACCTTCGCCCCGATGTTGAGCCAGTGCTGCCAGTAGTCGCCGAAGTTGTAGCCGCAGAAGGGCTGCATCGCCATCGGATCGCGCCGCACGACGCCGACCTGCCCGACGGCGGCAGCCGTGGTCTCGGAGGCGAGTGAGGCGCCGAGCAGCACGCCGTGCTGCCAGTCGCGCGCCTCGTACACCAGCGGCGCGACCTCGCGGCGCCGGCCGCCGAACACGATGGCGGAGATCGGCACGCCGTCCGGATCCTCCATGCGCGCGGAGTAGCTCGGGTTGCGCTTGGCGGCCACGGTGAAGCGTGAGTTGGGGTGCGCGGC
>DASPOP010000091.1:0-7302 GCA_035625955.1 Steroidobacteraceae bacterium
GCGGTGCTCGCCGGCACCGCCACCGAGCATTCCGACGTGCAGCTGCACCTGTTCGCCGACCGCGCCGAGGCGGTGACGCTGAAGCTCATCGATGCCGGCATCGCCCACGAAGTCACCGAGCGGCGGGTGAAGCTC
Organism: Steroidobacteraceae bacterium; assembly: GCA_035625955.1. GTDB lineage: Bacteria > Pseudomonadota > Gammaproteobacteria > Steroidobacterales > Steroidobacteraceae > 13-2-20CM-66-19. The sequence continues at coordinate 136 of DASPOP010000091.1, forward strand.
GACGCCGAGCGCGTGCGGCCCTTCCCGGGTGTGCGCTTCTCGGTCGACGATCATTCGATCGAGGCGACCGTGTTCCCCGCCGACGGCATCCGTCAGGCACCCGTGAGCCCGGTCGACGGGCGGCCGATGCGGCGCGCCAACGCCTTCGAGGTCGAGGCGCTGCTCTCGGAGACCCTCGGCTAAGCGGTGCGTGCGGTGGCGCCGCGGCAGGCGGCGCCGGCGGCTCAAGCGCGCTTCTTGATGTCGACGTAGTCGCGGCGCGTCGGGCCGGTGTAGAGCTGGCGCGGCCGGCCGATGCGCATGCCGGGATCGGAGATCATCTCCTGCCAGTGCGCCACCCAGCCCACGGTGCGCGCGACCGCGAACATCACCGTGAACATCGAGCGCGGGATGCCGATCGCGCTGTAGATGATCCCCGAGTAGAAGTCCACGTTCGGATAGAGCTTGCGCGACAGGAAGTACTCGTCCTTGAGCGCGATCTCCTCGAGCCGCTGGGCGAGCTCGAGCAGCGGATTGTCGCTGCGCCCGAGGGCGGCGAGCACCTTGTGGCACATCTCGCGGATGATCTTGGCGCGCGGATCGAAGTTCTTGTAGACGCGGTGGCCGAAGCCCATGAGGCGGAAATGGCTCGACTTGTCCTTGGCCATCGCCAGGTACTTGGGGATGTTGTCGACATTGCCGATCTGCTCGAGCATCGACAGCACCGCCTCGTTGGCGCCGCCGTGCGCCGGACCCCAGAGCGCGGAGACGCCGGCGGAGATCGCCGCATAAGGATTGGCGCCGGTGCTGCCGGCCAGCCGCACCGTCGAGGTGCTGGCGTTCTGCTCATGGTCGGCGTGCAGCACGAACAGCAGGTCGAGCGCCTGGCACGCGATCCTGTCGAGCTTGTACTGCTCGCACGGCACGGCGAACAGCATGTTGAGCAGGTTGCTCGCGTAGTCGAGGTCGTTGCGCGGATAGATGAAGGGCTGGCCGACCGAGTGCTTGTGCGCCGCCGCCGCGATGGTCGGCAGCTTGGCGATGATGCGGTGGGAGAAGATCTCGCGGTGGCGCGGGTTATGGATGTCCATCGAGTCGTGATAGAAGGCCGACATCGAGGCCACCACCGCCGACACCATCGCCATCGGATGGGCGTTGTGGTGGAAGCCGTTGAAGAAACGCAGCAGCGTTTCGTTCAACATCGTGTGATAGCGGATGTTGCAGGTGAACTGCTCGAGCTGCTTCGCCGTCGGCAGCTCGCCGATCAGCAGCAGGTACGCGACCTCCATGAACGAGCTCTTCTCGGCGAGCTGCTCGATCGGGTAGCCGCGGTAGAGCAGCACGCCGGCATCGCCGTCGATATAGGTGATGCGGCTCTCGGTCGCCGCGGTCATGCCGAAGCCCGGATCGTAGGTAAAGACGTCCAGGTCCTTGTAGAGCCCGGCGATGTCGAGCGCCGCGGGACCGATCGTGCCGCTGCGCGCCGGGAGCTCCGCGCTGCGTCCGCTCTCGGGATCGGTGAGTTTGAAGGTCTTCTGGGTCATCTGCGCCGCGGCTTCCATGGCCAGCGTCCTGCGCTGCAATGCGCGCAGGGCGCGTGAATCCAAGGAGATTTACATGGACCGCGCGCGACAATCAAGGCGCGCCGCCGCCCTTGTGAGGCGGCTCACCCGAAGATGGGGAGAAGCTTTGCAGGCAGGCCGCGCGACGCGAGCCCCCCGCAGTCGAGCTACTTGGTCGCAGCGCCGGCCGCGGCGTACTTCTTGCGGAACTTGTCGACGCGCCCGGCGGTGTCGACGATCTTCTGCTTGCCCGTATAGAAAGGATGGCAGTTCGAGCACACCTCGACCTGCAGGTCCTCCCCGAGGGTCGAGCTCGTCTTGAACGTGTTGCCGCACGTGCAGGTGACGGTGATCTCTTTGTATTCGGGATGGATGGCGGCTTTCATGGCGGGCTCGCGGACGGTGGGGCTCCCGCCATTAAATGGGGCGCGAGCGCTCGAGTTAAAGGGCGCGGGAGTTTAGCGGCAGTGCCGTCCGGCCTCAAGCGCCGCGCCCGGGAGCGCCCTCCGCGGCCACGCTCCTTATCCACAGAAGCTGTGGACAAATCTGTGGACTAACAGGGCCGCGAAGGCTCGATTTCCCGCTTAGATTGCACAATTGTTACCTTGATCAAATTTTGATCAGGCATTTTTGCCCTGTTTTTTCAATGCCTTACAAGCGTCATGTCCAGCGGCTTGGGCACTTTGCGCCGTAATTTACTCATTCTCCGACCGGGGTATCCGCGCCTGTGAATAAGGGCCGCAGGCTGTCCCGGGCGCCCCCGGCGGGGGCGATTGACAAAGCGAAACCACCGGATATTTCCGGGCTTTCCGGCAAGAAATCCGTGAGCAGATCGTTGAGGAAGCGCAGGCCCAGCTCGGTCGGGCGGTAGCCGTCCGAGGTGCGCTCGATGAGGCCGCGGGCCAGGAATCGCTCGAGCGCGGCGGCGATCCCCGAGCCCGCCAGCCCGGTGCGCGTCACGAAGTCGTCCATCGAAAATCCTGCCGTGAGGCGCAGCGCGTTCAGCATGAACTCGAAGGGCAGCTGCTCCGCAGGCACGGTGGTTCGCACGAGCGCACCCGGAGAGGCGGCGAGATAGCGCCGCGGCTCGCGCGGCTGCACGGTGCGCACGATCTCCCCGCGCTTCGGCAGGGTGAGCTTGCCGTGCGCGCCCGCGCCGACGCCGAGGTAATCGCCGAAGCTCCAGTAATTGAGGTTGTGCCGGCACTGCCTGCCCGGTCGTGCCCAGGCCGACACCTCGTAGCGGCCGAAGCCCGCCGCCGCGAGAGTCGCCGCGCAGTCCTCGAGCTGTGCCGCCGCCTCGTCCTCATCCGGGAGCTGGGGCGGACGCGCGGCGAATACCGTCCCGGGCTCGAGCGTGAGCTGGTAGTGCGAGAGATGCGCGGGCACGAGCGCGAGCGCTTCCTCGACGTCGCGCAGCGCCGCGGCGCGGTCCTGGCCCGGAAGCCCGTACATCAGGTCGAGATTGAAATTGCCGAGTCCCGCATCGTGCAGCTCCCCGGCCGCCCGGCGCGTCTCGTCCGGCGAGTGGATGCGCCCGAGAGCTGCGAGCGCCTCGGGCGCGAAGCTCTGCGCGCCGAGCGATACGCGCGTGACTCCCGCGCCCCGGTACTCGGCGAAGGCGCCGCGCTCGATGGCGCCCGGGTTCGCTTCGAGCGTCACTTCCGCATCGGCGGCGAGCGTGAGGTGGCGGCGCGCCGCGCCGAGCACGCGCGCGATCGCCTCCGGCGAGAACAGGCTCGGCGTGCCGCCGCCGAAGAACACGCTCACCACGGGCCGTCCGGAGACTTCCCCAGCCTGCGCCTCGAGGTCGCGCGCGAGCCGCGCGACGTACGGCTCGGCCGCGAGCTCTCCCTGCAGCGTGTAGGAATTGAAGTCGCAGTATGGGCACTTGCGCACGCACCAGGGGAAGTGCACGTAAAGAGACAGAGGCGGAGTGAGGAGCGCGGGCATGGGTCGGCAGTATGCCAGCGTGACGTGGACCCGCGCAGGACCGCCGCCCGGATCAGGCCTCACTCGGCGTTCTGCACCTGCTCGCGCATCTGCTCGATGACCACCTTCATGTCGACCGCGGTGCGAGTGGTCTCGAGGTCCTGCGACTTCGAGGACAGCGTGTTGGCTTCGCGGTTGAGCTCCTGCATGAGGAAGTCGAGCCGGCGCCCGGCGGGCTCGCCGCCGCCGATCACGCGGCGTACCTCGGCGACGTGGCCGGCGAGGCGCTCGAGCTCCTCGTCGACGTCGAGCCGCTGCAGCAGCAGCGCCAGCTCCTGCTCGAGGCGCTCGGCATCGACGCTGGTGGCGAGCTCGGCGATGCGCGCCTCGAGACGCGCGCGCTGGTGCGATTCGATCTCCGGCAGCCGCGCGCGCACGTCCTGCACCAGCGCCTCGAGCGCCGTACAGCGCTGCTCGAGCACCTCGCGCAGCCGCTGTCCCTCGCGGCCACGCGCCGCGCACAGATCCGCCAGCGTCGCCGCGAACAGCGTGCCGGCGGCCGCGAGCAGCGGCTCGCCGTCGACCGCGTCCTCGCGCAGCACGCCGGGCCAGCGCAGCACGTCGAGCACGTTGAGGGTCGCCGGGCCGTGCAGCGCGCGGCTCACGGTCTGCGCCGCGTGCAGCAGCCGCTCGAGCGCGCGCGCGTCCACCTCGAACGTTCCGCTCACGCCCGAGGGACGGCGGTAGCTCATGCTGCAGTCGACCTTGCCGCGCCGCACCTTCTGCGCCAGCCGCGCGCGCAGCTCGCCCTCGGTCGAGCGCAGCTCGTCCGGCAGGCGGAAGCCCGCCTCGAGAAACCGGTGATTCACGCTGCGCAGCTCGCACACCAGCGTGCCCCACTCTCCGCTGGCTTCACGGCGTGCGAAGCCCGTCATGCTCGCGATCATGCTGGCGCAGGTGATATAAAGTCCCGTCGAGTCTAACAGATGCGATGGAATCTTCTTGCGGGTCGAATACGCCGACATCAGCCTGCTGGGCGGGCGCGAGGAGAATCAGGATCGGGTCAGCGCCGCGGTGGCGGAGCATGCGGCTCTCCTGGTTGCGGTCGACGGCATGGGCGGACATGCCCATGGCGCGCGCGCCGCGCAAGTCACGCAGCAGGTGATCACCGAAGCCTTCTGGCACTCGCCGCAGCCGCTGTTTGATCCGCTCGGGTTCCTGCACCTGACGCTCGGGCGGGCCCACGAGGCGGTCGTCAAGCTCGGCACGCAGCTGCCGCTCGAGCAGCGGCCGCGCGCCACCTGCGCGGTATGCCTGATCCAGCAGCACGCCAGCTGGTGGGCGCACGTGGGCGACAGCCGGGTCTACCACGTGCGGCGCGGCGAGCTGGTCGCGCGCAGCCGCGACCACAGCCACGTGGAGCTGCTGCTGCGCGAGGGACTGATCAGCGCCGAGCAGGCGCAGACTCACCCGATGCGCAACTTCGTCGAATGCTGCCTCGGGGGCGATCCGATCCTCCCCGACATGACGCTGAGCCGCCGCCGCCCGATCGAGCCCGGCGACCTGCTGCTGGTGTGCACCGACGGCTTCTGGGGACCGCTCAAGGAGCCGGAGGTCGCCGGCAGCCTCAACGGCAGCGGGCAGCTGCGCGAGCAGCTCGCCGAGCTCGGGGCGCGCGCCGTCAAGCGCGCCGGATCCGCGAGCGACAACACCTCGGCGGCCGCGCTGCGCTGGCTCGGGGACTGAGGCGATGGCGAGACCCTCGGGACGCGCGCCCGATGAGCTGCGGCCGGTGCGCTTCACCCGCGCCCACGGCAAGCACGCCGAAGGCTCGGTGCTGGTCGCGTTCGGCGACACCCAGGTGCTGTGCACCGCGAGCGTCGAGGAGTCGGTGCCGCAGTTCCTGCGCGGCAAGAACCAGGGCTGGATCACCGCCGAGTACGGCATGGTGCCGCGCGCCACCCACACCCGCACCGCGCGCGAGGCGGCGCGCGGCCGGCAGAGCGGCCGCACGCTCGAGATCCAGCGCCTGATCGGCCGCTCGCTGCGCGCGGTCGCGGACCTGCGCGCGCTCGGCGAGCGCACCATCACGCTCGACTGCGACGTGCTGCAGGCCGACGGCGGCACGCGCACCGCCTCGATCACCGGCGCCTACGTGGCGCTCGCCGAGGCCTGCGAGCGCCTGGTCGCACGGCGCGAGATCGCGGCGAGCCCGCTGCACGGCCAGGTGGCGGCGGTCTCGGTCGGGATCGTGGACGGCGTACCGGTGCTCGACCTCGACTACGCCGAGGACTCGCAGGCCGAGACCGACATGAACGTGGTGATGAACAACGGCGGGGCCTTCATCGAGATCCAGGGCACCGCGGAAGGCCACGCGTTCCGCCGCCACGAGCTCGATGCGCTGCTGAATCTCGCCGCCGCCGGCATCGGCGAGCTGCTCTCGCTGCAGACCCAGGCGCTGCAGGCGCCGTGAAGCGCGCGGTCCTCGCGAGCGCCAATCCGGGCAAGCTGCGCGAGCTGACGGCGCTGCTGGCGCCTTACGGGTTCGAGCTGGTGTCGCAGGCCGCGCTCGGCATCGAGCCGGCGCCCGAGACCGGCGCGACCTTCCTCGACAACGCGCTCCTCAAGGCGCGCCACGCCTCCGCCGCGGCGCGGCTGCCGGCGCTTGCGGACGACTCCGGGATCGAGGTCGACGCGCTCGGCGGTCGTCCCGGCGTCTGGTCGGCGCGCTTTGCGCACCCGGGGGCGAGCGACGCCGCGAACCTCGCCCGCCTGCTCGAGGAGCTCGAGGGCGTCCCCGAGCCGCGCCGCAGCGCGCGCTATCGGTGCGTGGTGGTGTTCGTGCGCACGGCCGACGATCCCGCGCCGCTCACGGGTGAGGGTACCTGGGAGGGCCGCATCGCGCTCGAGCCGCGCGGGAGCGGGGGCTTCGGCTACGACCCGGCGTTCGTTCCCGCCGGCGAGCGGCGCACCGCGGCCGAGCTCGCCCCCGAAGAGAAGAACAAAGTGAGCCACCGCGCACAGGCTCTGCGCGCGCTCGTCGCGGCGCTCGAGGAGCGCGGCGTATATTCGCGCCCATGAAACGCGGCCGGCTGTACGTCATCTCGGCGCCCTCGGGCGCCGGCAAGACCTCGCTCGTCAAGACCCTGCTCGCGAGCGAGCCGCGCCTGCGCCTCTCGATCTCGCACACCACGCGCAAGCGCCGCCCCACCGAGGTCGAGGGGCGCGAGTACCACTTCGTCACCAAGCCGCAGTTCACGGAGCTCACCGCGCGCGGCGAATTCCTCGAGCACGCCCGGGTGTTCGACAACGACTACGGCACCTCGCGCGGCTTCGTCGAGTCGCAGCTCGCGCAGGGCCACGACGTGCTGCTCGAGATCGACTGGCAGGGCGCGCAGCAGGTGCGCCGCGCCATGCCCGAGTGCGTCAGCATCTTCGTGCTGCCGCCGGCGCGGCAGGCGCTCGCCGAACGGCTGGCGCGGCGCGCCACCGACACCGCCGAGGTGATCCGCCGGCGCCTGGCTGACGCCGCCACCGACATGTCCCACTACGACGAATTCGACTACGTCGTCGTCAACGACGACTTCGACCGGGCGGTCGCGGACCTGAAGCGCATCGTCGACGGCCAGGGCGGGGATCTGAAGAGCAGCCGGACGGAGCTCAGGCCGCTGCTCGCCGAGCTGCTGGCGGGGGC
>DASPOP010000092.1:0-3275 GCA_035625955.1 Steroidobacteraceae bacterium
AAGGAGAAGCACACCCCCTCGCCGATGATGAAATGATCGAGCACGCGGACGTCGACGAGCGCGAGCGCCTCCTTCAACCGCCGCGTGATGAGCTCGTCCGCCTGACTCGGCTCGAGCACGCCCGAGGGGTGGTTGTGGGCAAAGATCACCGCGGCCGCGTTGTGAGTGAGCGTCTGGCGCAGCACCTCGCGCGGATGCACTCCGGCGCGGTCGATCGTGCCGCGGAACAGCTCCTCGAAGACGATCAGCCGGTGGCGGTTGTCGAGATACAGGCAGCAGAACACCTCGTAGGGGCGGTCGCGCAGCTGCGCGAGCAGGAAGGTGCGGGTCGCCTCCGGCGCGGCGAGCGCCGGCCCCACCCGCAGCGCTTCGCGAAAGTGGCGGCGCGCGAGCTCGAGTGCGGCCTTCAGCACCGCATAGCGCGCCGGGCCGATGCCGCGCCGGCGCGTGAGGAGCGCCCGCTCGGCGTTCAGGAGCTCGCGCAGCGAGCCGAAGTCACCGATCAGAGTGCGCGCGAGCTCCACCGCGGACTGGCCCCGCACGCCCGAGCCGAGCAGCACCGCGAGCAGCTCCGCGTCCGAGAGCGTATGCGCGCCGCGCTCGAGCAGTCTCTCGCGCGGCCGCTCGCCGTCGGGCCAGTCGCGGATTGCCATCACGTTTGGTTCTAAGGACAGGTGCCTCGAGTCTAAGCGGCGCCCGGCACACAGGCAGGAGGGCATAAGCGCCTCGAACAGCGGGTTTTCCCCCGGGTTGAGCATCCGGCTTGCCCGTCGCGCGCGCCGCGGTGAGATAATTCCTGTTGGAGGTCTGACTCCATGCAAGGTAAACACATCCTTCTCGGCGTCACCGGCGGCATCGCCGCGTACAAGAGCCCTGATCTCGTGCGGCGCCTGCGCGAGCGCGGTGCCGAGGTGCAGGTGGTGATGACGGCTGCCGCGCGCGAGTTCGTGACGCCGACGACCTTTCAGGCCGTCTCGGGCCGCGCGGTGCGCACCGACCTGTGGGATGCGGCCGCGGAAGCGGCCATGGGACACATCGAGCTCGCGCGCTGGGCCGACGCCGTGCTGATCGCGCCGGCGAGCGCCGACTTCCTGGCGCGCCTCGCGGCCGGCCGCGCCGACGACCTGCTGGCGACGCTGTGCCTCGCGACCGAGGCGCCGATCGCGGTGGCGCCGGCGATGAATCACGTGATGTGGGCCAATCAGGCCACGCGCGCCAACGTCGCCCGGCTCTCAGCCCGCGGCGTGCTGGTCTTGGGTCCCGCCGCCGGCGATCAGGCCTGCGGCGAGGTCGGCGAGGGCCGCATGCTCGAGCCGCTGGAGCTCGCCGAACAGTTGAGTGCGCTGCTGGCGGCGGGCGGCGAGCTCGCGGGGCGGCGCGTGCTCGTCACGGCCGGACCCACCCGGGAGCGCCTGGATCCGGTGCGGTTCATCAGCAACCGCAGCTCGGGGAAGATGGGCTTCGCGGTGGCACAGGCGGCGCGCGCCGCGGGCGCCGAGGTCGTCCTGGTGAGCGGCCCGGTGAGCCTGCCGACCCCGCCGGGAGTCAGGCGCATCGAGGTCGAGAGCGCCGCCGACATGCTCGCCGCGGTGCTCAAGGAGCTCGCCGGCACGCACGTCTTCATTTCCACGGCCGCGGTCGCCGACTATCGGCCGGTGCACGCGGCGCCGCAAAAGATCAAAAAGACCACCGACACGCTCGAGGTCTCCATGGAGCGCACACCGGACGTGCTCGCCACGGTCGCGGCGCGCCCCGACCGGCCCTTCGTGGTGGGTTTCGCCGCCGAGACCGAGTCGGTGGAGCAGAACGCGCGCACCAAGCTCATGAAGAAGAATCTCGACATGATCGCCGCCAACGAGGTCGGCGACGACAAGGCCTTCGACAGCGAGGAGAACCAGCTCATCGTGCTCGCCCGCGGTGCGCGCTACGAGCTCGGCAGGGCCGGCAAGCTCGCGCTCGCACGCGGCCTCGTTACGCTCATCGCGCGCGAGCTCGCCGCACGCGCCGAGCGTTCCCAGCGGGGCACGGCGCGCGCCTGACCCGTCCATGAGCACCGCGGCCCGCCGTGCGCTCAAGGTGCGCATTCTCGATGCACGCATCGGCGGCGAGTTTCCGCTGCCCGCCTACGCGACCGAAGGCTCGGCGGGCCTCGACCTGCGCGCCTGCACCGCAGCGCCGCTCACTCTCGCTCCGGGGCGGGCCGAGCTCATCCCGACCGGGCTTGCGATCCATCTCGACGACCCGTCCCTTGCAGCCGTCATCCTGCCGCGCTCGGGCCTCGGACACCGCCACGGCATCGTGCTCGGCAACCTCGTGGGACTCATCGACTCCGACTATCAGGGGCAGCTCATGGTGTCGTGCTGGAATCGCGGCGCGGAGCCCTACACGGTGAGTCCCGGGGAGCGCATCGCGCAGCTGGTGGTGGTACCGGTGGTGCAGGTGGAGCTCGAGGTAGTAGCGGACTTCGAGAGCTCCGCGCGTGGAGCGGGCGGCTTCGGGCACTCGGGCCGCGGCTGAGAAGCTCGGGCGCGGCGTAGCGCGCGTCGATCGAGGTGCCGTGTCTAGTCGGCCGAGTGCAGCGTGTGCAGCTCGCGATAGCGGTCGATGTCGGCCTGGAACTGGGCCCGCAGCTGGGTCTCGTCTTCGCTCTCGTGGGCCAGCGCGCCCGTCTGCGTGCTCATCTCGCTGAGTGTGCGCACCAGGTCTTCCGCCAGGTCGTCGGGCATCGGCCGGGCGCCGGCGTTGGCGCTGTAGGGCCGAAAGTTCATGGCGCGCGCCTGCAGTGCGCCGAGACGGGCCTTCAGGCTCTCGATGTATTGCTGGCCCGCGGCGCGCTGTGTCTTCAACTGGTCGAGCCGCGCATCGCGCAGCGCCTCGATGTCCTTGACCGAGGTGTAGGTGGTGACGAGGAAAGTGTCGTGCTGCTTCTGCTTGATCACCGCAGCCCGCTCGCGCGCTTCCTGGGCGAGCTGGTCGGAGCTCTTCTGCCCGTCGACGTGCCCCACCGGGACTCCCTGCGGGTTCATGATCTCGCGGTCCTTACCGGCGTACTGCGGCGGGATCTGGTCGCCGTAATGGACCACGCCCTGATCGTCGACCCAGCGATAGGTCGTCGTCTTGGGGGCGCCCGACTGCGGGCTGGGAGCGGCGGACACCGCAGCCGCGGCCAGTGCCGCAGCGAGAGCCAGCGAAAATCCGCGCAAACGCGCTATCCGGACCGACATCGGTCTATCTTCTGCCGCGCATCGGACGCTGGCAAGTCTCAGCGCGCACCA